>NZ_JBEXUD010000019.1:58042-199570 GCF_040614215.1 Dactylosporangium sp. NPDC006015 | reverse complement strand
CGGCCCGCATCCCGGCGCGGGAGACCACGGCAACGCCACCGGACACGGCGTCAGTCGCGTTCGTCGCCCGGCGACCCCGCCCGTGATCGAAGTCGCGCGGTGGTCGCCCGGACAGCCACAACCGTCCTTGGATCACGAGCGGCGAGAACCGGGAACGGAAGACTCCCCGAGGCGCGGGCACCGGCCCGCATCCCGGCGCGGGAGACCACGGCAACGCCACCGGACACGGCGTCAGTCGCGTTCGTCGCCCGGCGACCCCGCCCGTGATCGAAGTCGTGCGGTGGTCGTCCGGACAGCCACAACGATCCTTGGATCACGAGCGGCGTGAGTCGGGAACGGAAACTCCCCGGGACGTGGATACCGGCCCGCATCTCGGTGCGGAAGACCACGGCAACGCCGCCGGACACGGCGTCAGTCGCGTTCGTCGCCCGGCGACCCCGCCTGTGATCCAAGTCGCGTGGTGGTCGTCCGGGCGGCCACGGCTGTCCTTGGATCACGAGCGGCGTGAGCCGGGGACGAAGGGGCTCAGCGGGGGACGGTGCGGATCAGGGGGCTGGGGTTGGCGGTGAGGCGGGCGAGGTAGCTGCGTTCGACCGAGGCGACGAACCACGCGGGGTCGCGGTGGATCTGTTGGGGCGAGAAGTGCAGGACCACGGCGCCCGCCTCGGCGAGCCGGGCATGGCGGTGGAGGTTGCGTTCCCAGTCCTCTGGGGACAGGTGGTATGAGCGGGAGTCGACCTCCAGAGCGAGGCCGACGTCGGGGATCCATCCGTCCGGTGAGGGCAGCGCCATGCCGTCGAGGGTCTTCAGCACGGGGTTCCACAGCATGGCCGGCAGCACCGTGGACCTGGCGAGGAGTGCCCGGGCTTCGCCCTCGGCGATTGACCTGACGCCGGCGAGCACCTCGGCCACGGCTCGGCGCAGGACGGCGGTGCCGGCCTTGGGTGCGGCCGCCAGCTCCCGGGTCAGGTCCTCGACGGTGCAGTGGGCGGACTGTACCGCCTCGGCGACCATCGCCCGCACCCGGCCCGGGTCGGTGCACAACCTGGACGCCTCGACCACGCAGCGCTCAGGGGAGGTGACCCGCAGCGGTCCGTAGCGTCGGCTGAAGAGATCCGGGCGGGTCGTACGGTGGACGCGGACGAAACCGGTCGACGGGACCCGGCGGTTGCAGGGGACGACGATCCGGACACAGCGCTCGCGGGGTGCGGTGTGGAAGCCGTGCACGACGAGCGCCGCGGCGCCGGTCAGGCAGGCGGCGGGGCCGCCGTAGAGCAGGGCGGCGATCGCCTGCTGGTGAGGGCTGAGCTCGCCGCTGAACGTCGCGTAGACCCCCGGCAGCGGGGCGGTCCAACGACCGGTGTGCAGGCGCCAGCGCAGCTGCGACCTGGTCACGCCGGCGGCGGTGAGCTGTGAACGGGCGATGAGGCCGTGCTGAGTGTCCCCCATGAGGCCCGACGGTGCCGCAACGCCGCGCGGAGCGGCAAGGGTCTGGCCAGGGCTGTGGATACGCGGGAGAACGACCACGAACGTCCACCCATGATCCAAGGACAATCGTGGCTGCCGGAACGACCACCGCGCGACTTCGATCACGGACGGCGCCGCCGAACGACAACACGACCGACGCCATGTCAGGTCGCAACGCCGCGGGCCTCCCGCACCGAGCCGCGGACCTGCACCCACGCCCCGGGAACCCTCTCCGCCCCCGGGCCCACGCCGCCCGTGATCCAAGGACAGTCGTGGCCGTCCGGACGGCCACCAGACGACTTCGATCACCGGTCACGACGCCAGCGGGTGGGGCGGGGGTCGGCCAGCGGATGCGGCGTAAGCCGCTCGGCCTGCCCCGCGTCTCGGCGCGAGCAGTGCGTCGCGGAGCGGCGTATTGGGGCCGCGGGTGGGAATCCCCGCCGCAGCACAGGCTCAGCCGGCTAGGTGGCCCCAGTGGGGTTCCAGGTCGTGCCAGGTGCCCTGGGCGGCGGCGGTGCCGTCGAGGAGGACGACGACGCGGTCGGCCTGGGTGAGGGCGGCGCGCTTGGAGGTGGAGCCGATCACCGTGACGCCGTGGGCGCGCAGAGCGCGCCAGAGGGCGAGCTCCGTCGTGACGTCGAGGGCGGAGGAGACGTCGTCGGCGATGAGGAGCTCGGTGCGGGGAGCCAGGGCGCGGGCGAGGGCGAGGCGCTGGAGCTGACCGCCGGACAGGCGGGTGCCCTTGTGGCCGATGAGCAGGCCCAGGCCGGCGCCGGCGGCGGCGAGGTCGTGGGTGAGCTGGGCGGTGGAGACGGCGTCGTCGGGGTCGACCTCGTGGCCGAGGCTGATGTTGTCGGCGACGGTGCCGGACAGCACGCGCGGGAGCTGGGCGACGTAGCCGATCTGGTTGGGGCGCAGGAACATCTCGGGTTCGGTGACGGGCTCACCGTTCCAGCGCAGGGCGCCGGTGTGGTGGACGATGCCGGCCAGGGCGCGCAGGAGCGAGGACTTGCCGGAGCCGACGGGGCCGACGACGAGGACCAGCTCGCCGCGGGAGACGGTGAGGTCGAGGTCGCGCACGGCGACGGTGCCGTCCTCGTGGACGGCGGTGAAGCCGTCGAGGTCGAGGCGGCGCAGCGGGCGGCGCGGCGGCGCGACCGGGGCGGGCGCGGTGCCCAGCGACAGGTCGACGCCGGGGACCTGCGCCGCGTACTCCCCCTCGCCGGTCATCGCGACGGTGCGGCGGGTCCAGACGCGGGCGGAGGGCAGCTGCGAGACCAGCGACGCGGTCGTCCACGCGAACCAGCGGGCCGAGCCCAGGGTGGACACGGCGACGAGGGTGGCGCCCGGCGTGAGGTGGCCGGTGAGCAGCAGCGCCCAGGCCCCGATCGGCAGCAGGCCGCTGGCGATGGCGGGGGTGGAGCGGGCCCAGACCTGCATCGAGATCTCCCAGCGCTGCCGGGCGCTGCGGATCTCGTCGAGCTTGGCGAGGTGGTCCAGGACGGGGCTGGTGGCGCCGGCGAGCTTCACCGTGCGGGCGGCGGACAGCGACGAGACGAGCGCGGTGGCGAACGCGGCGCGCGCCGCCACCGTGAAGGTCGCCGAGCGTTTCAGCACGGGGCCGAAGAGGGTGGCGGTGAGGCCCGAGACGACGATCGTGGCGGCCATGAACGCGGCCGGCACCAGGGAGCCCGAGACGAGGGTCATCGAGACCAGGACGAAGGCGCAGATCCACTGGTCGATGAGGTTGTCGGCGAGCACGACGACGCGTTCGGTGTCGCCGCCCTGCGCGACGACCTCGGCGGGCGTGTGGCTGCTGACCCGGCGCGGGCCGGTCTGGCCGTGCACGAGCCGCAGGCTGATGCGCAGCAGCTGCCTGACCCACCACTCGGGGAACCACTTGCCGGTGTAGTACGGCAGCGGCAACGGCAGCAGGAGGCCGGCGACGATCCCGACGGCCGGCCACAGCAGGTCGCCGGTGCCGTCGACGAGGTCGGCCCACAGCCACGGCAGCACCGAGCCGTCGAGGCCGAGGAACACCATGAGGGAGAACATGGCGACGGAGACCAGGCCGAACCGGGCGTCGTTGGTGGCGAGCTTGTAGATGTTCCACAGCGTGCGGGCGCGCGGCAGCTTCGGCAGCGGCGGCGGGTCCGTTTTGTCCGTGACGGCGGAGACCAGCGAACCTTCCAACGGCGGCGGCGCATCGAGCACCGCGACCGACGAGGAAGACGCGGGCACGGTGACACGGACCTCAGAAGAAGCCAGCAGCGAGGCGAACCGGGTCGAGGACGACATGGGGCCGGCCTCCACGACGGCGCCGTCGGCGAGGACCACGACCTCGTCGCAACGGCGTACGGAGGACAGCCGGTGCGCGACGATGATGCCGATGCGCCCGACGAGCAGCCGGTCGGTGGCCCGCTGGACCTGCGCCTCGGTGACCGGGTCGAGCCGCGCGGTGGCCTCGTCGAGGATGACGACCTGCGGGTCGCGCACGACGATGCGGGCGAACGCGACGAGCTGCTCCTGCCCGGCGGACAGCGCGTGGCCGCCCTCACCGAGCTTCGTGTCGATCCCGTCCGGCAGCTCGGCGACCCACGACGTGAGACCGAGCTCCTCCAGCGCGGAGGCGGCCCGGGGAAGCAGCGCGGGGTCGAAGAGGGCGATGTTCTCCGCGAGGGTGCCGGCGAGGATCTCGGTGCGCTGCGGCACGACGGCGATCCAGCGGCGCAGCGCCTCGATGTCGAGGTCGAGCAGGTCAGTGCCGCCGAGGAAGACGGTGCCGCGGGGCAGTTCGACGGCGCGGGTCAGCACCTTCGCCAGGGTCGACTTGCCCGATCCGGTCCGGCCGATGAGGGCATACGAACGCCCCCGCGCGAACGTGAGGCTGACGTCGCGCAGCGCGGCCCGCGCCGTGGAGTCCGCCCCGTACCGGAAGGTCAGGTCCCGCACGACGAGGTCGCCGGGCGCGGGCGCGGCACCCCCGAGCGGCTCCTGCCGCGAGTCGCGCAGCAGGAGCACCCGGCCCCAGGCGCCCAGCGCGTACTGCAGCTCCGGCACCATCCGGCTGGTGTGCTCGACGGTCGCGCCGAAGCCGAGGGCGAGCAGCCACACGGCGGTGAGGCGAGCGCCGTCGATGTGGCCGGAGGTCATTGCCCACAGCCCGGCGACGACGATGACCGCGATGCCGGCCCGGACGGTCCCGGCGGCGACGGCCGTGACCGCGCCGGAGCGAGTCCAGACCTGGCGGCCGCGCTCGAGCACGACGCTGGCGCGCCGGGCGTACAGGCGCAGGACATAGGGACGGGCGAGGCTGGTGCGCACGTCGTCCTGGCCGTGGATGGACTCCTCCATCAAGGCGGCGAGGTCGGACCAGGCCTCCTCCTCGCCCATGCGGGCGGTGCCGATCTTCGACGTCGGCTTGCGCAGCACGGCGGTGAGGCCGGCGACGAGCACGATCATGCCGACGCCGGCGGGCCACCAGACGTACATGGTGGTGCCGATCGACAGCACGCCGAACGCGATCGACTGGGCGATCCGCACGCCGCTGCCGCGCAGCTCGGAGCCGACCTGGTAGACGTCGCCGTCGATGCGGTCGAGCAGCTCGCCGACCGGCGTGGTCTCCAGGGTCGGCAGGTCCTGGCCGAACGCGACCCGGCACAGCCTCCGGCGCACGTCGGCGGACCAGTCGGCGGTGACCCTGGCCATGATGAGCCCGACGAGGAGGTCGGTGGCCACGGCGGCGAAGAGCGCCACCGCGAGGACCACGAACATGGTCCATGATCGATGGATCAGGACCGATCCGGCGACGCCGGCGGCGAGGGCCTGACCGGCGGCGCCGAGGACGACCAGGAACACCACGAAACCGGTGCGGCGCGGCGACGTGGCCCACAGGTCACGGAGCAGGCGCATGGTGGATCCCCCCGGATCGTGTTGGCGGCCTCTCAGCCTGCGCCGCGACGCGGGGCATTTTCAAACCATTTACAGGAGATCAACCGCCGCCTCAATCGACAGGGCGTGACCTCTGGCGACCGCCGCGGCACGCTCCGCGACCGGCAGGGCGGCCTCGGCGTCCGTCGTGAGCGTGGCGACGTGCGGGCGGGTGCGGTCGGGGCCGCCGCGGGTCTTCCGGGCCGCCGTGAGCAGCGTCACGGCCGTGGCCGGGTCACCGCCGAGCAGCAGGACCTCCGCCGCGTCCTCGAGCACGGCTCCGGCGACGGGCCCGTCGAACGCATCGCGGGCGTGTTCAAGAGCCACCGCGGCCATGGTACGGGCGGCCGCCGTCGCACCTTCCCGGGCGCGCACCACCGCCAGTCCACCGTGGACGGCCGCGAGCAACTGCGGCGAGGCGCGGTCGGCGCCGAGCACCTCGGCCGCACGGTCGAACCGCTGCCGGGCGTCGGCGAGCCGGCCGGCCCGCAGCGCCCGGTCGGCGTGCACGTACTCGACGTAGGCGATCCCGTCGGGCAACCCGACCTTGAGCGCCGTGTGCCGCGCCCGGTCCAGCATCGCCTCCGCCTCGTCCGCGCGGCCGAGCAGCTCGTACAGCTGGGCGAGCCGCACCTCGGCGGGCGGCCGGTCCTCGGTGGCGCCGAGCACGTCGAACAGGCGCAGCCCCTCCTCGATGTGCCCGGCGGCGGTCGCGTAGTCGCCGCGCCGGGCGTGGATCTCGCCGAGGGACTGCAGCGACGCCGCCATCCCCCACCGTTCCCCGATCGCCCGGAACCCGGCGAGCGCGCGGTCGAAGCGCTCGACCGCGGCGTCGTACGGGATGCCGACGTTCATCTCCGCGTGGCACAGCAGCAGCTGCCCGAGGCTCGACAGCCACGGGTCGGGGTCGTCGAGGAGCGCGCCGATGCGGTCGAGGGTGGCCTCGCTCGACCCCTGACGGAACAGCATCGCGACGGCCTGGAACAGCCGGAACATCGGGTGGTCGCCCTGATGGGCGAACGCCTCGTCGAACCACTCGTTCACCTGCGAGGCCTCGCCGACGCCGTCGAACCCGTTGACGGCGGCGACCCCGCACGCCATCGCGCGCGCCCCGGGGTCGCACGGCCCGTCGAGCGCGAGGGCGGCGACGGCCAGGGCGCCGCCCTCGACCCGGTGCCCGCGCATCCACCAGTACCAGCTGAGGACCAGCACGAACCGGACGGCGAGGTCGGCGTCCCCGTCGGCGATCGCGCGGCGCAGCGCGCCGTGCAGGTTGTCGTGCTCGGCGGACAGCACGGCGAGGGACTCCAGCTGCCCGGCGGTGCGCAGCGTCGGCTCGAGCCGGTCGGCGAGCGCCAGGAACCAGGTCGCGTGCCGGTGCCGCAGCCGCGCGGTCTCGCCCTGCTCGTCGAGGCGCTGCAGGCCGTAGGCACGGATGGTCTCCAGCATCCCGTACCGCCCGCCGGCCTCCACCAGCAGCGACTTGTCGACCAGCGCGGCGACCAGCTCGACCGGGTCGCCGAGCGCGCCGTCCGGGTCGCAGACGGCCGCGGCCGCCTCCAGGGTCGCCCCGCCGGGGAAGACGGCGAGCCGGCGCAGCATCGCCCGCTCGGGCTCGGTGAGCAGGTCCCAGCTCCAGTCGACGACGGCCCGCAGCGTCTGGTGGCGCGGCAGCGCGGTGCGGCTCCCCCGGGTCAGCAGCCGGAACCGGTCGTCGAGCCGGTCCGCGACCTGCGCCGCGGTCATCGACCGGCAGCGCGCCGCCGCCAGCTCGATCGCCAGGGGCATCCCGTCCAGGGCCCGGCAGATCCGGAGGGCGGATCCGTCCAGCCGGAAGCCCGGCCGTACCGCGGCAGCCCGGTCCGACAGCAGCCGCACCGCCGCCGAGTCCAGCGCGTCCGCGGGCAGCGGCCCGACCGGCAGCAGCACCTCCCCGGTGATGCCGAGCGGCTCCCTGCTGGTGGCGAGCACGCGCAGGTCCGGGCAGTCGCCGAGGAGCCAGTCCGCGAGCGCCGCGGCGGCCTCGACGACGTGCTCACAGTTGTCGAGGATGAGGAGGATCCGCCGGTACGACAGAGCCTCCGCGATCCTCGGCAGTGCCACCGTCGCCCGCCGGACGGGCCCGGCCGCCGCCGACGGGTCCCGCATGCCCAGCCCGGTCCACACCGCCTGCACGACGTCCGCGGGGTCCGTGACGTTGGCCAGCTCGACGATCCACACCCCGTCCCGCGGCGCGGCGGCCCGCCCGGCCTCGGTCGCCAGCCGCGTCTTGCCCGCTCCCCCGGGCCCGACCAGCGTCACCAGCCGCGCCGTGGCGAGCGTGCCCCGCAGCGCCCGCAGCTCCTCCGCCCGCCCGACGAAGCTGGTCAGCGGCGCCCGCAGGTTCCCCACCCCGTTCGCCGCGGACTCCTCCGGCGCGGCCTCCCCCGGCATCTGCGGCGGCTCCGCCGCGTGGTGGCCGGGTGGGGCGCTGCGGAGGATCGTCAGGTAGGTGGAGGTCAGCGCCGGGGACGGGTCGGCGCCCAGCTCCTCGGCGAGGGTCTCGCGGCAGCGGGTGTAGGCGCGCAGCGCGTCGGCGGTGCGGCCCTCGGCGTGCAGGGCGCGCATCAGCAGGTCGACGAGGCGCTCCCGGAGCGGGTGGGCGGCGACGGCGGCCTCCAGGTCGGACACGACGCGGCGGCCGAGGGACAGCTCGGCGGCGGTCCGGTCCTCCGTCGCGGCCAGGCGCAGCTCGTCGAGCGTGGCCCGCCGGGCGAGCACGAGCGGCGCCTCCCCCGCGTCCTCGAGCGCCGGGCCCCGCCACAGCGCCTCCGCGTCGCGGAACACGCGCACCGCGGCGGCCGGGTCCTCAGCCAGCAGCGTCCTGGCGCGCTCGACCAGGTCGGCGAACAGGAGGTGGTCGACCTCGCGGGGGTCGACGTCGAGCTGGTAGCCGGAAGGGCGGGCGAGCAGCATCCCGTCAGGCAGGATCCGGCGCAGCCGGGACACGAGGGACTGCAGGGCGTTGGTGGCGTCGCCCGGCGGGGTGCCGCCCCAGATGCCGTCGGCGAGGCGGGCGCCGGTGACCGGCCGCCCGGCGTCCAGCGCGAGCAGCGTGACCAGCACCCGCAGCCGCGCACCGCCGATCTCGACGGGCGCGCCGGACGTGGCCCGCACCTCGAGCGGCCCCAGCACCCCGATCCGCACGTCCCCGATTGTGCCCCGCCGCGCGCAGAACGAGGGTTTCCACCCGGCGCCGCGCGTTGTACGGTGCCGGGAGAGCGCTCTCTCAGCTTCACCGCATCGACCGTTGCCAATCACACGGTCCGCGTCCACCCGCCCGGACGTCCCGGCACCGCCCGCCGACCCGCCATCGGCCGCATCGTCGCGCCCATCGGCAGGACTCCGCCGCTCGTGGACACCCCCGCCTGAGGAGATTCCGCATGAACGACCCGCACGAAGTGCACACACCACCGCACGCGCCCGCCCCGAAGCGCCGCTTCCGCGGGTGGGTCGCCGCCGGCACCGCCGCCGCCACAGTCGCCGCCACAGTCGCCCTGGTGGCGATCACCGCCGTCGCGAACGCCGCGACCACCGCCGGCACGGCGCAGGCCGCGGCGGCCGCCGTGCCCGCGCCACCGGCAGGCTTCACGCTGACCTGGAGCGACGACTTCGGCGCCGCCGCCGGCACCGGCGTCAACACCGCCAACTGGAAGTACGACACCGGGCCGGGCAGCAGCTTCGGCACCGGCGAGATCGAGACGATGACCAACAGCACCGCCAACGTGTTCCACGACGGCAACGGTCACCTGGCGCTGCGGGCGCTGCACTCGGGTACCGATCCGCGGGCCGGCTGGACGTCGGGCCGGATCGAGACGCAGGCCGCGACGTTCGGCGCCGAGCCCGGCGGCGTCGTGCGGATGGAGTCCTCGCTCCAGCAGCCGGACGTGACGACCGCGAACGGCGCCGGCTACTGGCCCGCGTTCTGGATGCTCGGCTCCACGCTGCGGACCGGGACCAGCTGGCCGACCAGCGGCGAGATCGACATCATGGAGGACATCAACGGGCGCAGCTCGACGTTCGGCACGCTGCACTGCGGGGTCAACCCGGGCGGGCCGTGCAACGAGTCGACCGGGCTCGGCAGCGGCGAGCGGCCGTGCGCCGGCTGCCAGACCGGCTACCACACGTACGCGGTGGAGATCGACCGGTCGAAGTCGCCGGAGGAGATCCGCTGGTACCTGGACGGCGCGCTGTACTTCACCCTGCCGGCGACCCGGGTCGACGCCACCACCTGGGCCAACGCGGTGCACCACCCGTTCTTCATCATCTACGACCTGGCGATCGGCGGCGGCTTCCCCGACGCGTTCGGCGGCGGGCCCAACGCCGCCACGGTCTCCGGCGGGCAGCTGAACATCGACTGGGTCGCCGTGTACAACAAGGGCCCCGGCAGCCAGCCGACCGGCAACGTTGCGCTGGGCAAGCCGACCACGGCGTCCTCGAACGAGGGCGGGGCGGGCTGCCCGGCCTGCGCCACCGACGGCAACCTGAACACCCGCTGGTCGAGCGCGTTCAGCGACCCACAGTGGCTGCAGGTGGACCTGGGCCAGACGTACAACATCACCAACGTCGCGCTCAACTGGGAGGCGGCGTACGGCAAGGCGTACAGGATCCAGACCTCCAACGACCAGCTGACGTGGGTCGACATCGCCGCGACGACGACGGGCGACGGCGGCACCGACGTCTGGAACGTGAACGGCTCCGGCCGGTACGTGCGCATGTACGGCACACAGCGCGGCACCGCGTACGGCTACTCACTGTGGGAGCTGTCGGTCAACGGCACGCCGGGCAGCAACACCAGCGGGACCCTGGTCTCGCAGGGCAGGCCGACAACCGCCTCGTCGACGGAGAACGCCGGCACCGCCGCGGCGAACGCCACCGACGGCAGCGGCAGCACCCGCTGGTCGAGCGCGTTCAGCGACCCGCAGTGGCTGCAGGTCGACCTGGGCGCCGTCATGAACGTCAACAAGGTCGTGCTGAACTGGGAGGCCGCCTACGCGAAGGCGTTCCAGGTGCAGACATCCACCGACGGCACCACCTGGACGACGATCTACTCCACGACGACGGGCACTGGCGGCGTGCAGACGCTCAACGCGAGCGGGTCGGGCCGCTATGTCCGCGTCCTCGGCACCCAGCGCGCGACGACCTACGGCTACTCGTTGTTCGAGTTCCAGGTGTACGCCATGACCTGCTGCACCCCGTAACAACACCCCGCGCGTGTCGGCCGGCCGGTCACCGGAATCCGGCCGGCCGCACGTCGCGGGCGGCGCAGTATCACGGGATGTGCCCGACCCGTGGCACGGCAACCGGATCGAACCGGTCCGGGACCGTGCCCGCCACCTGCCCGCAACGGCCGGCCGTGACGCTTGCCCCTCACGCACAACGGCGGGCACGGAGGTCGGGCATGGCACGGAAGTTGTGGGCGGTGGCCGCGGCGCTGACGGTCGGGCTGACCCTCGCCCCGACCGCGGCGTCCGCCGCCACGAACAAGCCCACCGCGACGAAACCCGCCGCGACGAAACCGGCCGCCGCGAAACCGGCCGCGACGAAGCCGGCCGCCGCAACGCCGGCCACGCCGGCCACGAGGACCACGACCGATTCGAAGGCGAAGACCATGGCCAGCTCCCGGGCGATGTGGTTGTGGTCGCAGGCCGATCCGGCGGCCGTCGTGCCGTGGGCCACCGGCCAGCGCATCACGGAGATCTTCGTGGCGGTGCCGTGGCAGCCGACCGCCGCGCAGCTCGCCCGGCTGAAGGACCTGCGGACCCGCACGCGCGCCGCCGGCATCCGACTCTCCGCCCTCGGCGGCGACCCGTCCTGGGCCCTCGACCCCGCGTCGGCCGTCGCCTGGCGCGAGCGGGCCACGGCGACCGGCCTCTTCGACGGGATCCACCTGGACGTCGAGCCGTACCTGCTGCCCGGCTGGACCACCGACCAGCCGCGGATCGTCGCCGGCTACCTGGCGATGCTCGACGCGGTCCGCACCGCCGGCCCCGAGCCGCTCGACGCGGACGTGCCCTTCTGGCTCGCGACCGTGCCCGCGGGCAAGGGCAACCTCGCCGACGCCGTCATCGCGAGGGTGCACGCGATCACGGTCATGTCGTACCGCGACAGCGCGGCGGGCGTCGTCGGTGTCGGCACGGACCTGCTCGCCCGCGGGCAGAGCGCCGGCCGCCCGGTGCGCCTCGCCGCGGAGACCCAGCCCCTGGCCGACTGCGCCTACTGCACGTTCGCCCCGGGCACCAGGTCCGCCCTGTCCACCGCACTATCCACAGTGGACACAGAGGTGGCGCGGTACACCTCCTTCAACGGCATCGCGATCCATGACTACGACAGCTGGTCCCGCATGGCCGCGTGAGCCTTGACACGTGTCGCCCTCCGCCGCCAAGGTCGGTGCAACGCATCGCCGTCGATCTGCGGAAGGGCTACGGATGGCCAGCAGCGAGCACAGGTACGTCATCGTCGGGGCGGGACCCGCCGGAGTTCAACTGAGCTACTACCTGCAGCAGCACGGTGCCGACTACCTGACACTCGAGAGCGGAGACGCACCGGGCGGGTTCTTCACGAAGTTCCCCCGGCACCGGCGGCTCATCTCGCTGAACAAGGTGCACACCGACAGCACCGACCCGGAGATCCGGCTGCGGTGGGACTGGAACTCCCTGCTCAACGACGACCCGGAGCTGCTGTTCCCGAAGTTCAGCGAGGAGTACCTGCCGGCGGCCGACGACCTGGTCGGCTACCTCGCGGAGTTCCAGCGGGTGCACCGGCTCAACATCCGGTTCGGCACGACGGTCGAGCGGATCACCAAGACGGGTGACGGGTTCGCGGTGCGCACGGCGCAGGGTGACGTGCGCGCGGCGTGCGTGATCGTCGCGGCCGGCTGGGGAGCGCCGTTCGTGCCCGCCATCAAGGGCATCGAGCACGCCGTCGGGTACGAGGACATGGACATCGACCCGAAGGCATACGACAACCAGCGGGTGCTGATCATCGGCAAGGGCAACTCGGCGTTCGAGACCGCGTCGGCGATCCTCGGGCACGCGTCGATGGTGCACCTCGCCAGCCGGCAGCCACTGCGGCTCGCGTGGAACACCAAGCATCCCGGGGACGTCCGCGGGCAGTACGGCGCGATCCTCGACAGCTACCAGTTCAAGACGCTGCACTCGGTGCTGGACTGCACGATCGACGAGATCCGTCCCGTCGACGGGCGCTTCCAGGTGTCGATCACGTACACGCACGCCGAGGGCGAGACCGCCGTCCTCGACTACCACACGGTGCTGCGCTGCACCGGCTTCCAGATGGACACCGGCATCTTCGACGAGACCACGAGCCCGCAGATGATCCGCGACGGGCGGATGCCCGGGCTGCGCCCCGACTGGCAGTCCAGCAACGTCAACGGCCTGTACTTCGCCGGCACCATCGCGCAGGCGCGGGACGTGAAGCACGCGTCGTCGCCGTTCATCGACGGCTTCCGGTACAACCTGCGGACCTTCACCCGGATCCTGCGGGAGCGCTACGAGGGCGTGCCGCTGCTCCGCACGGCGACGCCGGCCGACCCCGGGTCGCTGGCGGAGCTGATGCTCGACCGGGTCAACTGGAGCTCGGCGCTGTGGACCCAGTTCGAGTACCTGTGCGACGTCTTCGTCCGCGACGAGGACACCGGCGACTTCCACCACTACGAGGACCTGCCCGAGGACTACGCCGTGGACCGGTTCGCGGACGCCCGGCACTGGTACACGCTCGCGCTGCGCTGGGGGCGGGACGACTACGGCGACGTCTTCGCCATCGAGCGCCACCCCACCCCCGACCGGGCCAGGGAGAGCGCCTTCATCCACCCGGTGATCCGCCGGTACCGCGGCACGGAGCTGGTCGCCGAGCAGCACCTGCTGGAGGACCTCCTCGCGGAGTGGCGGCGCCCCGACCGGCACGTCGAGCCGCTCGTGGATTTCCTGGCCAAGGACTTCACCAGCGGACCATGACCTCCTCGAGGGGTTTGCGGGTCAGGTCCGGGACGCGGGCGTCCGGCGCGGGGTAGCCGACGGGCATCACCACGTACGGGCGCTCCTCCGGCGGGCGCTCGCACACCTCGTTGAGGAACCGCATCGGGCTGGGCGTGTGCGTCAGGGTGACCAGGCCGGCGTGGTGCAGCGCGGTGATCAGCAGGCCGACCGCGATGCCGACGGACTCCTTGACGTAGTACGGCTTCGGGCTGTGCGGTCCCCGGTGCACCTCGAACACGACGATGACGGCGGGTGCGGTCTCCAGGAACGGCTTGTGCCAGTCGGTGCCGAGCGCGGAGAGCGCACCCAGCCACTCCTGAGGGGCGCGACGCTCGTAGAACTCGCGCTCCTCCGCCTCCGCCGCCTCGCGCAGCCGGCGCTTGCGGGCCGGGTCCGTCAGCACGACGAACCGCCACGGCTGCACGTTCGCGCCGCTGGGCGCGGTCGAGGCGGCGCGGATCGCGGCCTCGATCACCCCGTCCGGCACCGGGTCGGCGGCGAAGTCCCGCACGGAACGGCGCTGCGCCATCCGCTCCGCGAACACCTCCGCCGCACGGACCATGTCCGCCGGTGGCCTGCGGTCGTGCCGGATCGGGACGGTGGCGAGCAGTTCTGTGTCGGTCACCTGTGGCCTCCCTGCGAGGGTCGGCCGGTCGCCCAGGCGGCGCCCGGCCCCTCCAGCGTCGCGGAGGCCGGTGCGGTTCGTCGCTATGCGGACGTGCTCTCTTCGACTGTCATCGATGCCAGGGGTACGCCGGGGGCGGTGTGGGCGGCGAGGTCGTCGACGACGTCGGTGAGCCGGTCGCGCCGCGCCGCGGCGGCGCGCTGGCGGGTGGCGCCGTCGCCGCCGGTGGCGAGCCGCGCCAGCCAGTCCTCGACCCGCGCGCGGTCGCCCGCCTCGTCCAGCGCCGGCCGGGCGAGCGCAACGAGGCGCTCGGCCAGCGCCGCCGCAGGCAGCAGCCGCCCGGTGGCGACGTCGACCCCGTGGCCGCCCATCCCGTCGCGGGCGGCCCGCCAGTACGACAGCCGCATCAGCTCAGCGAGCGGCCTCGGCCCCTCGTCGCCCTTGTCCACGGCGTCGCCGGCGACGACGACGAGCGCCCGCACCAGCGCCGCGAGCGCCGCGGACTCGTCGGCGGTGACGGGCACGTCGGCCACCCGGACCTCCAGGGTGGGGTGGTTCGCCGACAGCCGCAGGTCCCAGAAGATCGTGCCCCGGTCGACCAGCGCGCCCGCGTCGAGCAGCATGTCCACGTGGTCGTCGTACTGGCGCGCGGAGGTCAGGAACGGCGGCGGGCCGGCCACGGGCCAGCGCCCCCACGTCACGCTGCGCCAGCTCGCGTAGCCGGTGTCCCGCTCGGCCCAGTACGGCGAGTTGGCCGTGAGCGCGATCAGCACCGGCAGGTGCGGGCGCAGGTGGTTGCCGATCAGCACGGCGCGGTCCCGGTCGGGCTCCTCCACGTGGACGTGGACGGCGCAGATCGCGAGCTCGTCGTGCAGCCCGCGGAAGGTGGCGTTGCCGCGGTCCTGCCGGGGACCCTCGGTGATGGGCGGCGGCACGGCCCGGCCGAGCACGGGCGAGCCGCTCGCGATCACCCGCAGGCCCGCTCGCACGGCCGCGGCCTGCACGGCGGCGCGCCCGCCGGCGAGCTGCGCGGCGAGGTCATCGACGCTACGGCACGGGTCGGTGCGGGTCTCGACCTGCAGCTTGGTGATCTCACCGCCGACCCTGGCGCCGAGGGCGGGGCGGGCCGCGTCGACGACCGTCGCGGCCTCCGGGACCACCTCACCCCTGGACGCGTCGACGACGAGGAACTCCTCCTCGACGCCGACCAGAGGGACTGACGATGCCGGGCGCTGCGCCGAGGTCATGCCGACGCACGTTACGGGATCCCGCCCGCCTTCGCGGCCTCGGCACGCCTGGCCGCGGCGAGCGTTTCGACGAGACCGGCGAGCAGCGCGGCCCGCTCTGGCATGCGGTCCAGGCGGATGTACTCGTCGGCGGCGTGCGCGCCACCGCCGACCGCGCCGAGGCCGTCGAGGGTCGGCACGCCGAGCGCGGCGGTGAAGTTGCCGTCGGACGCGCCGGCCGCGTACGCCCCGGCGAGGTCCGCGATGCCGAGCCGGCGTGCGGTCGACCGGGCCAGGGCCAGCAGCGGGCGGGCGAGCTCCGCCGGCATCGGGTACCGGTTGATCCCGCCGCCCACCGCCAGGGTCGCGTCCGACAGGACCGGCACCAGCCCGCGGATGGCGTGGTCGACGCGCTCCAGCTCGTCCCTCGTCCAGGCCCGCACGTCGACGGCCAGGCTGGCGCTCTCGGGCACGGTGTTCGTCGTCGTGCCGGCCGACAGCAGGGTGGGCGTGACGGACGTGCCGCCGCTGTCGGCCACGCCGAGCCGGCCCAACGCGAGCACCTGGTGGGCCACCTCGACCGTCGCGTTGATCCCGCGCTGCGGCTCGACACCGGCGTGCGCGGCGCGGCCCTGGATGGTGAGGCTGTACACCGAGCCGCCCTTCCTAGCCACCTTCACGTGCCCCTCCGGCGTGGCCGCCTCGCAGACGAGCACCGCGGCGGAGCGCCGCGCCTCGGCCTCGATCAGCGGCCGCGACGTCACCGACCCGGTCTCCTCGTCGCAGGTGAGCAGGACGCCGACCGCCGAGGTGTCCTCGACCAGGCGCAGCGCGGCGAGCATCTGCACGATGCCGCCCTTCATGTCGAGCACGCCGGGACCCGTCGCGATGTCCCCTTGTACGGTGAAGGGCCTGGACCTGGTCGTGCCGACCGGGAAGACCGTGTCGAAGTGGCCGAGGAGCAGCACCCGCTGATCGGCGGCCGGCCACAGCAGGTGCGGCAGGCCGTCGATCACGACCCGCCGGGCGGGCCGGCCGAGCACCTGCGAGCCCCAGCGGGCGAGCAGGTCGGCACAGGATTCGAGATGGGGCAGCGAGCCCGGCGCCGACTCGCACGCGACGAGCGTGGCCAGCCGGTCGACCATGTCTGCCAGGAGTTGCTGCGCGGATTGGAGCAGGCGGCGTTCACGATCCATTCATCGACGATCGCAGTTGGATCGAGCCCGGTCACCCTTGTGTTTGCTCAGTCCATCGGAATGGCGTTGCCGTAGCCGACCTCGACGACGCGGCGGGCGGACTCGGCGTAGGCGTCGCGGCCCTCGGGCGCGAACGTGCCGAGCCCGTCCACGTACCGGTTGAACATGCAGAACGCGGCGGCGATGAGCACCGTGTCGTGGATCTCCACGTCGGTCGCGCCCTCCGCGCGGGCGGCCTCGACCAGCTCGGTGGTCACCTGGCGGCCGCTGACCTGCACCGCGCCGGCGATGCGCAGCAGCGCCCGCAGCTTGGCCGAGACCGGGGCGGTGTCGAGGTCCGCGCGCACCTGGTCGACGAGCGTGTAGCCCTCGTCCAGCTGCACCGCGGCGAACGCCGAGTGCGACGCGCAGCAGAAGTTGCAGTCGTTGCGCCCGGACACGTACGCGGCGATCAGCTCCCGCTCTCCCGCCGGCAGCGAGTGCGGTGCGCGCAGCAGCACCTCGGCCAGCTCGTTGAGCGGCTTCGCGGTCTCCGGGCGGAACCGCATCGGTCCCGTGATGCCCGGGAACTGCTTCTCGTCGACCCCGAGATCGATGTGTGCCATGTCGCTCCCCTTCCGGTACGCGCCGTCGCTGTCACGATGCCACTTCTTCCGGCGTCCGTGTTTCTCCGTTCGTGCGGTGCTTCTGTCCACTGTGGACATGGTTGAATGACACGTGACCTATGACGTCCTGGTGCTCTGCGGCGTGGGGGTGGACACCATCGTCCGCGTCCCCGACCTGGCCATCCCGCCCGGCGACAACCTGCATGTCGACCCCGTCCGCGACTACGTCGCCCACTCCGGCAACGGCGTGGCGCTGGGGTTCCACGCGCTCGGGCTGCGGACGAAGTTCATCGACTTCCTGGGCGACGACCCGCAGGGCGCGCAGATCCTGGCCCGCTACGCGGCCGCCGGCCTCGACTTCGCGCACCTGCCCGCCCCGAACGGCACGCCCCGCAGCGTCAACCTGGTCGACGCCGCCGGCCGCCGGTTCTCGTTCTTCGACCCGCGCCACCCGGCCGACCTCGTCCTGCCGCCGGACACGTACCTGCCGGCCCTGGCGCAGTCGCGGCACGTGCACATCGCCGCGGGCCGGGCCGCCGCCGCGTTCGGCGAGGCGCACCGGCTGGGCATCACGACCTCGACCGACATCCACGCCTGGGACGGCACGTCCGAGTGGGGCCTGACCCTGTCCCGCGAGGCCGACCTGGTGTTCCTCAGCGCCGAGGCCGCCCCGGACCGGATCGACGACCTCATGCACACCGTCCTCGACGCGGGCCGGGCGACGCTCGTCGTGGCGACCCGCGGCGCCGCCGGCTGCCAGGTGCTCGACCGCGCCGACCGCCGCATCGTCCGCTACCCCGCCGTCACCCCGGACCGCCCGGTCGTCGACAGCAACGGCGCGGGCGACGCCTTCAGCACCGCCTTCATGAGCCGCTGGTTCGCCGGCCGTCCCGTCGCCGAGTGCGCCCTGGCCGGCGCGGTGTCGGGCGCGTACGCCTGCGGCGCCCCCGGCACCCACGAGGACCTCATCACCGCCGCCGGCCTGACCACCCGCCTGTCCACCCTCTCCCCCGCTTCCTCGTGATCCGGAAGACTTCGTGTAGCCCTGGGTGCACAAGGTCTACCGGATCACGGAAGCACCGGGTCAGGAGGCGCGCGGGGGCCTGCCGGAGCGGGGTGAGCGGCGCGGCGTACGGGTGCGGGAAGCCGCCGCCTGGGCGGTGAGGCCCGCCACGGCCAGCGCCGCCAGCGTCACCCCGACCGTCGCCGCGGGCACGCCGAGCGGCGGCAGGCCGGTGCCCTTCAGCCCGGGCAGCGTGCCGCCGACGGCGAACCACGCGAGCCCCGCCCCCAGCACCCCCGCGACGCCGGCCGCCGCGACGAGGACCAGCACCACGAACGGCTCGACCAGCGTGCCGGTCGAGCGGCGCAGGCCCTGGACGCGCAGGGCGCGCAGGTCGTGGGTGCTGGTGCCGATCGCGGCCACCGCGAGGCCGGCCGCGCCGAGGGCCGTCGACAGCCAGCCGGCCATGAGGTAGAAGCGCAGGCCGAGCGCGGTGCCGCCGGCGGCGAGGGCGGCACGGGTGTCGGCGACGGTGCGGCGGCCGGTGACCGTGAGGCCCTGCGCGCGCAGGGCGTCGACGATGCCCGGCGGCGCGGTCGCCGACAGCCACACCTCGGCGCCGGTGGCGCGGCCGTCGTCCTCGGCGGTGAGGTCGGCGTACTCCAGATCGACGAGGGCACCGGCGGTGCCGACGCGGGGCAGGCGGGTGGCGCTGAACTCGGCGACCGGGACGGCCTTGCTGCCGAAGGTCTTGAACTCGGCGTCGGGCAGCGGGGCGGTGGTCGCGACCGGCAGCTCGGCCGGGCCGAAGGCGGGGCGCAGCACGCCGGCGCCCGGCTGGGAGGTCATCGGCAGGCTGAAGGTGATCCCGTCGGCGCCGCGCACGGCGGTCGCGCCCGGTGCGGTGCGCCACTCGGTCGGCGGCGGCGAGTGCAGGGTCACCACGATGGTCGGCCCGACGTACGGCGGCAGCTTCGCGGCGATCTCCACGAGGCGGCAGCCGCGCACGCACATGGGGGTTTCGCCGGTGTACGTCCGCCGCCCCAGCACCAGCTTGCCCAGGTCGGCGGTGGCGGTGGGCTGGCCGTCGAGCGGGGCGAGGGTGGCGGTGAGGACGACGTCGGGCCGGTCGAGCACGGAGACGGTGACGTCCAGGGCGATCTTGGCGCCGGTGTGCGTGACCGCCTCGGCGGGTGCCGGCGGGTGCAGCCGCGCGGCCACGTCGGCGACGGGTGGCGCGCCGGCGGGCCACAGCGCGACGGCCGGCAGGCGGGCCGCGTCGACGGCGACGGCACCGGAGTTGTCGTCGGAGTCGCGGATCGGCACCACCGCCATCGCGGACCGCCCCTCGGGGTCGGCGGCGCGGACGGCCCGCAGCAGCTGGGTGCGGCTGGTCGCGTCGACGTTGAGGACGACGGGCGCGCCGGTGGCGAGGGCGGCCTGGTCGCGCTGCCGCTGGTCGACGGCGGACGTCGTGCCCGCGGCGAACGCGAGCGACCCGACGGCGAGGGTGAGCAGCGCGAGGAGCCGCGCGCCGACGGGCCGCCGCGCCAGCCGGAACCCGGCGAGGGCCCCGGCGAGCCGGAACCGGCCGGCGGAGGGGCGGCGCAGCACTCTGGCGGCGGCCAGCCCGCTCAGGATCGGCCCGACCCGGCCGGCGAGGACCGCGACCGCGACCAGGACGAGGGCCGGCGCGAGCAGGGCGACACCGCCGGGCCGGCCGCGGACCTGCGCGACGGCGACGACGGCGGCCACGACGAGGACGCCTTCCAGGGCGAGGCCGCGCCAGCGGGCGGTGTGCCGGTCGACCTGCCGCAGCAGCGCGGACACTGGCGCGGACACGGTGCGAAGCGCGACCGTGAGGGCGACGGCGAGCGCGCCGAGGACGGCGACGGCCGCGTACGGCCAGGCGTCGCGGATCTGCCAGCCGCCGGCGGCGGTGAACCCGAGCGCCGCCCCGGTGAGCACCGACAGCAGCGTCTCCCCCGTCGCCAGCCACCACCGGCCGGGACGGGCCACGCCGCGCAGCGCGATGATGCCGTGCTCGAAGCGGCGGGCCCGGATGACGGTGGACACGGCGAGCGTGATGACGGCCCAGGCGAGCAGCAGCACGGGCGCGACCGCGAACGGGACGGCGGCGCGGACCTCGGCGCGGCGCTCGTCGATGCGGTCGAGCAGCACGTCGAGGTCGGTGTTGAGGCGCGCCTCCTCGGTGCTGCGCTGCTGCGCCTTCCCGGTCCACTCGCGCAGCGCGGGAAGGGTGTCGACGGTGATGGCGCCGGGCAGCGGGTACGCGTCGTAGGACTCCAGCTCCGCCGGCCGCGAGAACGTGTCCAGGGTGCGCCGGTCGACCTGGAACGCGTCGCGCATGCCGCCGGTGCGGCCCCAGTAGGGTTCCCCGGCGTCGCGGGGCTCGACGACACCGACGATCGTGAGCGCGGTCGGCGGCCCGGCGGGCACGTACCGGCTGGACAGCTGGTCGTACCTGGAGCCGGTCAGCGACATGGTGTCGCCGGGGTGCAGGCCGAGCCGGTCGGCGGTGCGCCCGGAGAGGATCGTGTCGCCGGTGCCCATCAGGCAGCGGCCGGCGACGACGCGGACGTGCGCGCAGATGTTCTCGCGGAACACGACGGTGGTGAGCTGCGACGCGGTCGCCATCGCCAGGTCCTCGGGCTGCGCGGGGAACTGGGCGGAGAACACGGTCGCGTAGCCGGGGGCGTCGAGCCAGCCGCCGGCGAGGCTCTGGAACGTCTTGGCCATGCTGCCGCCACCGGAGGACAGCACCTCGCCGGTGATGAGCACGGTCCGCTCGCTGGGCGCGGCGGCGGCCACCTCGGAGCGGACGATCCGGTCGTCGGCGGCGGTGAGGTACGCGGGCGCGGCGAGCGCCCCGGCGGTGGCGAACGCGGTCAGCAGCATGACGGTCGCGGCCCGCCCCCGCCGCGACCACAGCATCGCCAGCACGAGCCCGATCACCGCGACCCCCTCCCCGCCGCCGGCGCGGCTCGTCGTGCCCGGTCGCCCGAACGGGACCACAGCGCGGGCGGCAGCAGGACCGCGAAGACGACGACGGCCGTGGCCAGCAGCGCGAGCCACTGGACCGGCGCGACCGGCACCGGCCACCGGTCGGCGAACGGCCGGACCGGTGCCGGGGTGAGCAGGCGGAGCAGGACCGCGGCGGCGAGACCGACGGGGACCGCGACGAGGACCGGGGCGGCGGCGGTCCATCGGCCGACGGTGCGGGCGGTCGGGGCCGGCAGACCCTGGCGGCGCAGGGCGGTGAGCTCGGCGCCGCGCCGGCGGCGGTCGACGGCGGCGACGACCGCGGCGGTGACGGCGGCGAGCAGCAGCGCGACGGCGCCGCCGACGAGACCGGCGAGCAGGGTGACGGCCGGGGAGAGCCGGTCGGCGCGGGCCGCGGCCGCGGCGGCGCTGTCGCCGCCGATGATGGTGAGCCCGGCGGCCCGCAGCCGGTCGGGCAGGTCGGCGGGGGCGGACGGGCCGAGCCACACCTCGAGGCGTTCGCGGGCGCCGGAGGTGGCGCCGCCGGCCGGGCCGGCGATGTGGGCGGCGTACTCGAGGTCGACGAGCGCGCCCCTGGCACCGCCGCGCGGGATCGACGTGACGCCGTGCGGTGCCACGGGGATGTCGGCGCCGAAGATCTTCACGCGGGCCAGGTCGTTGTCGTCGGACAGGTCCGGGTCGCCCGCGACGAGGGCGGGCAGCGGGACCGGGGTGTCGACGACGTACAGGCGGTTGTCGCGGGGGCGTTCGCTGGGCGGGTCGGTGTCCAGCAGGCGGAGCCGGCCGTCGCGCTGGGCGGCCTGCACGGTGCTGATGGCCCGGCCCAGCGTCGTCCGCCAGCGGGTCGGGTCGGCGAACGTGGCCCCGTCGACCGCCACCTTGCCGTCGGCGCGCAGCTCGAGCAGGTCGACGGGGCCGCGCTTGATCTCGACGGAGACGATCCGGCAGCCGGCCGCGCACTGCGGCACGGCGACCTCCACAGTGGACTCCACCGCCGGCGGTGGCGGCTCGGCCGGGTCGACGGGCACGGCGGCTGGCTCGCCACCCGGCGGCCGGAAGACCGCCGTCACGCGCTCCGCGTCGCCGGCCAGCAGCATGGTCACCGGCG
Organism: Dactylosporangium sp. NPDC006015; assembly: GCF_040614215.1. Classification (NCBI taxonomy): domain Bacteria; kingdom Bacillati; phylum Actinomycetota; class Actinomycetes; order Micromonosporales; family Micromonosporaceae; genus Dactylosporangium; species Dactylosporangium sp. NPDC006015. The sequence goes on along the minus strand of NZ_JBEXUD010000019.1, from coordinate 177,353 downwards.
AGCCCGCCGAGACGAAACGCAGCGAGAGCCTGGTGCCGGTCAGCGTCAGCGGCGCGGGCGCCTCGGCGCGCAGCGACGGCAGGTCGACGCCGGTGACCGCGCGCAGGCGGGTGCCGTCGACGGCGATGACCGGGGCGCCGATGCCGGTGCCGATCGCGACCGCCATCGCGTCCCGGCCGCCGGGGTCGGTGGCGCGGACCGTGGCGAGGAGCCGCTCCCGGTCCATCGGCGCGATCCGCAGCACGCGGTCGGCGCCGACCTCGACGGCGGCCCGGTCGGCGCGGGCGCCCGCGGCCCCGGCCCAGTCCTGGGCGGCGACGGCGAGGACGCAGGTGGCGGCCGCGAGCACGGGCACGATCCGGTACGCGGTCCGCCGCCGGCCCAGGGTCAGGCCCGCGAGGGCACCGCCGACGTGCCCGCCGGCGAGGGCGGTCCGGCCGGCGAACCCGGCGAGGGACAGCAGCGCGCGCGTCGCCAGTACACCTGCCGCCAACGCGATCAGGAGCACCGCGGCCTGACCGAGGCCGAACCCGGTGTCGCGCCGCACGTTGGCGGCCGGCTCCGCGGCGAGCTGGAAGACGGCGGCGGCGCCGACCGCGAGGACGCAGATCTCGAGGGTCGCGGCGATCAGCGGGCGGCGGGGCTGCACGACCCGCAGCAGCGCCGGCACGCTCGCCCGCGTCGCCGGCCACTCGGCGGCGACGACGATGACGACCCCGGCGACCAGGGCCGGCCAGAGCGCGGGGCGCAGCGCGACCGCCCAGGCGGCGCCGGCCAGCAGCGGCACGAGGCTCTGCCCGGCGGTGCCGGCGAGGATGCGCCACGGCGGCATGCCCCGGATCGCCATGCGGGCGGCGTCGGCGCGGCGTTCCTGCGCCGCGTAGCCGGCCGCGACCGCGATCGCGAGGCCGCCGCACAGCAGCAGCTGCAGCTCGACGAGCAGCAGCCCGCGTCGGACCCCGCGGCGGTCGGCGGCGACGGTCGCGGCGAGCGTGCCCGCGGCCGAGGAGACGTCCACGGACCCGTTGCGCAGGCGGGTGATCATGGCCTCGATCCCGGCCGGGTCGTCGAAGGCCTCGGCGGGCAGCAGGGCGTCGTAGGTGGCGACCGCCGCGCCGCCGGGCTTCGCGACGGTGTTGCGCGTGGTGTACGCGGCGATCCCGTCGAGCCCGGACCAGTACCAGCCGAGCGGGTCGCTGGGCGCGTAGAGCCCGACGAGGGTCAGCGGGACCACGGCGGTGCCGGAGCCGCCGTCCTGCTTGAGCGTGCCGCCGACGGCGAGGTCGAGCTGCCGGGCGACGTCGGGGGCCAGGACGATCTCGCCGTCCTGCTCGACGCAGCGCCCCTGCACCAGGGTGATGTTGTCGCAGAACCCGTCCACGGCCCGCAGCTCCAGCGGCAGGCGCGAGGTGTCGGTGCGCAGGACGCCGGAGTACCGCACGCCGATCAGGGTCCGGTCCGCGGGGACCCGGGTGATCGTCGCCCGGAACCGGCTGACGATGTCGTCGGGTGCGGTGCCGAGGGCGACGGACGCATGGACGGACAGGGTGCGCTCGACGGGCGTGGCGGCTTCGACCCTGGCGGTGGCGGCGCTGCGCTCCAGGCGCCCGGACACGGCGTCGGCGCCCACGGCCGCGCCCATGGTGACCGCGGCGAGGACGAACATGACGACCGCGGTGGCGCGCCGGGCCCGCAGCGCGGCGAGAATCAGGCCCAACACGTAGAGGACCTTACGTCACACGAGGCTGTTTTCGGGGTCCTGTGCGCCCGGGGGCGCCACCTCGTGCAGCGGGCCGGCGAGCCCGTAGCGGTGGCCTTGGCCGTACCGGCAGCCCAGCGCGGCCATCGTCGCGGCCTGACGGTCGGTCTCGATGCCTTCGGCGACGACGGTCACGCCCATGCCGGCGCAGATCGACACGATGGACCGGCAGATCGCCTCGCTGCGGCCGCCGTCGGCGAGGGTGAAGCTGCGGTCGAGCTTGACCTCGTCGACGGGGATCGCGTGCAGCTGGGCGAGGGCGTTGTATCCGGTGCCGAAGTCGTCGAGGGCGAAGCGCACGCCGAAGCGGCCGAGCCGCCGCACCGCCCCCGCGGCGGCGGACAGGTCGGGCAGCGGCGCGGTCTCGGTGAGCTCCAGCAGCAGCCGGTGCGGGGCGAGCCCGTGGCGCAGCACCGCGGCGCGGACGGTCTCCTCGTGCTCGGGCCGGCCGAGGCGGGCCGCGGACGTGTTGACGTGCACGGCGATGCTCGCCCATGGCCCGCGGAACGCGGCGGCGTCGCGGCAGGCGCGGTCGAGCACGAAGTCGTCGACGAGGCGGATCAGGCCGATCTCCTCGGCGGTGGCGATGAACATGTCGGCGCTCACCGGCCCCAGGCTCGGATGGGTCCAGCGGGCGAGTGCCTCCACGGCGACGACCGTGCCGTCGTTGAGCCGCACGATCGGCTGGTAGTGCACGTCGAGGCCGCGCCCGTCGCGCAGCGTGTCGGCAAGCATCTCGGCGAGGTCGGAGCTGCCGGTGCCGTCGGGGAGGTCGACGCGGTAACGCACGAGGGTGCCCTTGCCCTGGCGCTTGCCGGCGTACATGGCGGCGTCGGCGCGGCGCAGCAGCATGTCGGCGCTGTGCACCGGCCCGTGGGTGCCCGCCTCGACGAGCCCGACCGACGCGGCGACGCCGACCACGGCGCCGTCGAGGTCGAACGGCTCCCGCAGCGCGGCCATGATCCGCTGCGCGGGGACGCCCGGGTCGCCGCCGCCCTCCAGGAGCACCGCGAACTCGTCGCCGCCGACGCGGGCGATGGTGTCCCCGTCGCGTACCGCACCGCGGAGCCGCTCGGCGACCTGCCGCAGCAGCCGGTCGCCGGCGTGGTGGCCGTAGCGGTCGTTGACGGCCTTGAAGTCGTCGAGGTCCAGGAAGAGCACGGCGAGGGGGCGGCCGTCGCGGTGGTGCAGGGCGAGGGCGTGGTCGAGCCGGTCGTGGAACAGCACCCGGTTGGACAGCCCGGTGAGGCCGTCGTGGAACGCCTGGTGGCTGAGCCTGGCCTGGCTGTCGGAGAGGCGGTCGAGCAGCACCGCGTTCTCGACCAGGGTCACCGCCTGCCGGATGATCAGCAGCGAGATGACCGCCGTCTCGACGGCGATCTCGAAGGCGTCCATCGGCCGGCCCTGCACCAGCTGGATCATGAAGAGGACGCCCGTGCCGGCGACCGGCACGTACGGCAGCAGCAGGTGCCCCCAGCGGTGGTGCGGCCTGCCTGTGGCCGTCGCCTGGTCCGGGCTCGCGCTCTTCGTCGGGGTCAGCGCGGCCACGGCGACGAAGGCCTGGCCGGCGATGAACCCCGCGTCCGCGAGCGGCGGCATGCGCTCCGCGCCGGCGGCGACCAGGTAGGCGAACACGCTGTCGGAGAACGACAGGCAGAACAGCCCGATGCCGAGGAACGACAGCTGCCGCCGGTTGGCGGCCGCGGACCTGGCCAGCAGCAGGATCACGATGACGGTGAGCAGCAGGTCGGTGACCGGGTAGGCGATCGCCACCGTGTAGGCGAACGGGGTCGCGGCGCCGGCCCGCACGACCGCGCCGAGCGACGTGGCCCAGGTCAGCACGAACAGCGCGCCGACGACGATGAGCCCGTCCAGGACCATCACCAGCTGCGCGGCGAGCCGCCGGGGCCCACCGCCGCCGGGCCGGTCCACGGCGAGCGCGACCAGGGCCGGCAGCGCGAAGACCGGCAGGGTCAGGTAGCCGGCGTCGGCGAGCGACGGCGAGGGCAGCGCGTCGTCACCGAACAGCTGGTGCCAGGACCAGATGAACTGTCCGATCGACCAGCCGCAGGCGCCCGCGCCCATCCACAGCCGCCAGCTGCGCTGGGCGCCGATGTGCCGCCGGGCGGTGAGCCAGCAGGTGAGGGTCGCGGCCAGCCCGGCGCCGAACTGCGCCAGGTCGTCGACGAACTGCGACCACCACGGGCCGAGCAGACCCGAGCCACCCAGACCGACGGCCCCAAACACCCCGGCCACGGCGACGGCGAGCGGAACGGACACAGGTCTGCGCGACAATGAACGCATCCTCACCGGAGGTGATCACGACAACACGCCTCCGTACGCTACCTCAACCGTCCATCGCTGAGGTCACGAAACACATCGGGCCGTCCTGCATTGCCGCAATGCATGACGGGCCTTCAATCCGCCCCTATCCGGCGGGCGAGGGCCGGCTCCAGCGGAAACGGCCGCTCCGCCGGCAGCAACCGCTGCGCCTCGGCGGTCCTGCCCCCGCGCACCAGTGTGGCGATCTTGTGCACGGCCGGGGTGAGGTCGGTGAGCCCGGTGACCCACTCCTCCGCGTACGTGCGGATCAGCTCCCGCCCGACCCCCACCTGAATGCTGTAGTGGTTGAGCGCCGCACCGCGCAGCGACCGCTCCGGATCCCACTGCACGTGGACCCGCGCCCGCGCCAGCTCAGGGTCGCTCGTCAGCACCGCCTCCGCCAGGGCCCGTTCCCATCCCGCCCGGCTGATCCGCACCGCGAGGATCCGCTCCTGGCCGGCTTTGCGCGCCCAGTTGCTGCGGTGCATCAACCACAGCAGCGACGGCTTGATCCACGTCATCCTCCCGAACGAGAACGGCGCCACGAACCTCCCCGCCGCCAGCGCCGCGTCGGCGATCGCCCGCGGGTACGCCTGATAGACCACGATCGTGCTGGCGTCGAAGTCGGCCCGGATCTGCCGCTGCCCGGTCATCACCACCTCCGCCCCCGACGATCGACCCACCACCCCACCCCAGCAACCCGATTCCCGCCCCCGCCCCCGCCCTGCTCCTCGCGACGCCGGCGGCCGGGTTGGGGCCGGGTTCAGTGGCATCCTCTATCAGTGGCATCCGCCGAGGTCGCGGAGGATTTCCGAGGCCGAGACCGGGTCCAGTGCCGAGAACGGGACGGTGCGCTCGCTCGACCACTGGTCGCCGCCGGCTGGGCAGATCCAGATCTCCAGGGACTGCTCGGGGTGCTCGCCCGGGACGCCCATCATGATGCCGGGATCGAGGTCGGCGATCAGGGTGCCGCCGCCGGGCAGGCCCGGACCCGCGGGCAGGTCGCGCTCGATCCGGTCCTGGTGACCGCCGTCCTGCCCGGACCGGCGCCAGCCGCGCCGCTCCAGGCCGAGCAGCTTGACCGTCAGCGCCTTCCTGCCGTCGAACCGGTCCAGCCGCGTCGCCGTGCCCTCCGGGGCCGTCAACGCGTGGGCATCGCGGGCCAGTTGGCGGAACGGCTGCAGGATCTCGTAGTCGGCGAACACCTCCGACCACTTCGGCACGTCGAGGTGTACCGGATGCGCCACCGACACGACGGCGTCGTCGGCGAGCAGGACGGGCCCGTCGCCGGCGTCCGCGAGCGTCCGGTCCTCCGCCAGCCGCACCGCGACGTCCACGCCGCCGTGCGTGACGAGCCATACCAGCCGCCGGGCGAGCTGCCACAGCAGCGGGTGCTGCAGGAACGTCCGGCGGAACTCGGCCCCGGTCCACTCCCGCCGCATCACCATGGCCCGCTCCAGCCGCCGCGCCTGCTCACCGGCGACCTTGCGGACGGCCTTCTTCGCGGCGGCGAAGCGTTGCCGGGCGGCCGGGGCGAGGCGCGGGTCGTCGCCCGCCGCGGGCGCGGGCAGGTCCTTGCGCCTGGCCCCGGCCTCGTCGATCACGTACGGCCGGAGCTGCTCGTCGAACCCGCCCACGAACCCGCGCGGGCCGTAGTCGAGGGTGAGGGTCGCGTCGGGCGTCAGGTCCAGGTGCGGGACGAGCCGGTCGGCGAGCTGGTCCGGGGTCAGGTCGAGCGCTTCGGCGACCTCGCGGAGCTTCAGCTCGGCACGTGCCCTCACCGCCTTGGCCTTCATCTTCGCGGCGATGTCCTGCAGCTGGGTCAGCGCCGCGTCGGTGCCGAGCTGGGCGAGCATGTCCAGGCCGGCCGCCGCCCGCTGGTACGGCCAATCCCGTACGGCCGCGGCGAGCCGGACCGCGGTCTCGTCGTCGCCGAGCAGCGCCTGCGCGTCCAGCACCCAGCTGTCCGCCGTGGGCGCGTCGGCCCGCTCCCAGCGCTCCAGCAGCGCCCAGGCGAACCGGGCCAGATCGGCCGGCTCGCAGGCGTCCCTGACGATGGGGATTCCGGCGTACGGGTCGCCGCTCCTCGACACCATCAGCATCGTCACCAGGTGCCCGGCGGCGTCGGCCGGCAGGACGTGCGCGCCGCCCCGCAGCCTGACCGGCGGCAGCGTCACCAGGCGGCCGGCGGCGTCGGCCGGCAGGACGTGCGCACCGCCCCGCAGCCTGACCGGCGGCAGCGTCGCCGGGTCGGCCCACGCCGGCGCGAACGGTATCCGCGCGGGCAGGACGTCGAGCGGGTCGGTGTCGAGCAGGTCGCGGATCGCGTCGCCGGCCCGCGGCCCGTGCCCACCGGCGACGTCGAGGACCGTGTCCCGGTGCCCCTCGGCGGCCAGCGCGAGCAGCGCCTGCTCCGCGTGCCGGCGGCCCGCCCCCTGCTTGCCGAGGGCGGGCGGCACCAGCGCCCGCGCCGCGGCCCGCGGATGCCGCCGCAGCCATTCCAGAGCGACCGCCCGCGCCGCCTTCAGCCGCCCGTGCCACCCGGCGACGAGCACGGCCACCTCCGGCCCCGCGTACGCCAGCAACGCCGGCCCTCCGTCCGCCGGACTCCGCCGCGCGACCCGCAACACCAGCGGCAGGGCCGCGACCCCGAACCGCGCGGCGATCAGCCGAAGCCAGTAGTGCGCACCCCACAGGCGCTTCGGCTCCCACGTCGCCAGCAGCGGCCTGACGAGGTCCTCGGGCCCCGCCTCGAACAGGTCGACGGCGAGCCAGTCCTCCAGCGACCCGGCCCGCAGCTGCGAGGCGAGCTGCTCGGGGTCGTCGCGGTCCACGCCGCGCTTGAGCCGGGCGACCAGCTGCTCCCGCTCACCGGGCGGCCACACCACGGCCGGCTCGTCGTCGCACCGGAGACCGGGCACCACGACCGGCTTCACCACCGCCCGCCGCACCTCCCACGGCGGCGTGACCAGCACCGCCGGCAACGCCACCCGTCCGGCCTCGGCCAAGCCCCCGCCTGCCGCCCGCGCACCGTCGGCCACGGCCGGCACCAGCCCCGGATGCCGCACGGCATGCCGCCGCAGCAGCTCGGCGATCCTCGCCCCACGCTGCGCCGCGTCGGCCGCCAGATGACCCACCGCAGCCGGACTCCCCGAACCCGCCGCGACCGAACTTCCCGAAACCACCGCGGCAATAGCCGAACCGCCCGAAACCACCGCGGCCGCAGCCGGATGGCTCGAAACCGCCGGGGCCGAACTTCCCGAAACCACCGCGGCCGAACTGCCCGAAACCACCGCAGCCGCAGCCGGACTCCCCGAACCCGCCGCGACCGAACCGCCCGAAACCACCGCAGCCGAACTGCCCGAAACCACCGCGGCCGCAGCCGGACTCCCCGAACCCGCCGCGGCCGAACTTCCCGAATCCGCCGCGGCAATAGCCGAACCGCCCGAAACCACCGCCGCTGCGGCCGGATGGCTCGAGACCGCCGGTGCCGTCGCTGGATGGCCGGCGCCGGGCTCGGACGCGGAGGACAGGAGGCGCATCGCCCGCTCCGGGAAGCGCTCGGCGGCGGTCTCGACGGCCGGCTGGGCGCCGCGGACGTCGAGCGCGTCGAGCAGTGCCTGGAACGCGCGGTCGGTCGGGACAGCGGCCAGGGTCGCCATCAGGACGCGCTGCTCGTCGGCGGTGCCCCAGTCCGACCGGTGCCAGCCTGCGTAGACGTCGAGGACGCCGTCGCCGAGCCCTTCGGCAACCGAGTGGATCATGGCGGTGCCACGCAGCAGCCGCCAGCCGACGGAGTGGATCTGGGGACGGATGAGAGCCGCCTGCGCCAGGGTGTGCGCGGCCGCCATGAGCAGCGGTGCGTACGGATGCCGCCGGCCGTCGGCGGCCAGCTCTCGGACGTCCTCGTCGACCCAGGCCGTCTGGTCGGGGGCGAGGAACGACGCCGCGATCCGCCGGGCAAGCGTCCCGGCCCGAGGCTCCCGCAACAGCTCGACCGCCGGCACGTCAAGGCCACCGGACACGGCCACCTGGCCGGACCGCACCCCGGCCAGCAACTCCGACACGGACTCAACCGCCGGCACGTCGAGACCACCGGACACGGCCACCTGGCCGGACCGCACCCCGGCCAGCAACTCCGACACGGACTCAACCGCCGGCACGTCGAGACCACCCGACACGGCCACCTGGCCGGACCGCACCCCGGCCCACGGCTTCGACACGGACGCGCGGCGGGTCCTGTCGGCCTCGCCGCCGAGGGACGCAACCACCGACGCGGCGAGGCCATCCGATGTGGCGACCTGGCCGGACGGCGACCCGGCCAGCAACTCCGACACGGACTCAACCGCCGGCGTGGCGAGCTGACCGGATGGCGTCCTGGTCCGCAGGTCCGACAAAGACTCGATGACCGTCGCGTGGAGGTCGTTGGAGGCGGCGGTGAGGGCGACTCGGAGCTGGGCGAGGATCGTCTCGACGCCGGTGGTGCCGTTGTGCGCGTCGGCCTCGTCGGCGCGGTGGGTGACCGTCGTGTGCCGGCCGGGGCAGGCGGGGGCGTCGCAGCGCACGGTGAGTGGTCGGAGACCGGCGAGCTCGATGCCCGCGGCCGCGGCGAACGCCAGGCCCCCGTCGGCGATCCAGCGGTCGGCGATCGCCCGGGGGTCGAACGTCGGCACCCGCGGTGTCCAGAGCAGGATCGCGGCCGCTGCCGCCGCGCCGGGTGGGCTGTCGGAGGGCGCGTCGGCCAGCGCCGCGGCCGGGGAGAGGCGCAGGACGGTTGACGTGTCGGGCCAGTCGGGCACCGCATCCGTCACGGGGGTGTACGCCACGCGCGTCCCACCTCGCCGCGGGTGGATGCTGCGCCGCCACGACGCCGGCACCACCAGCCGTGCAGGCGCCGCCGCAGGCAGAGCGCCCCCGGCCACCGCCTTCTCAGTCACGCAGTCACCCTAACCAGACCCACCGACAATTTCGGGCCGCGGCCGGGGCGAGGACAGGAGCGCGGGGCTCAGGCGAACACCGGCGGCTGCCCCGTCGCCTCCAGGACCGACAACCACAGGTCGCCGTCGGGATCGACGAGGTTGCGGGAGCTGATCGCGAGGGAGATCGGCACGTGCACGAACCGTCCCCGCCACCTGCCCACCACCATCTCCGTCCGCCCCGCCATCGCCGCGTGCACGGCGGCGTGTGCGAGGCGGATGCAGTACACGCTGTCGTACGGGTTCGCGGGCACGCTGCGGATCGTGTAGCTCGGGTCGATGTACTTCAGGTTGGCCTCGACGCCCGCCGCGGCGAAGTCCTCGGCGATGCGGTGTCGCAGGTACCGGCCGAAGTCCTGCAGGCGCACGTTGCCGGACGCGTCCAGTGAGGAGGCCGCGTCGAACAGCTCCTGGCCGGCGCCCTCGGCGACGACGATCATGGCGTGTCCGCGGTCGACGACGCGGGCGCGCAGGTGGGCGAGGAAGCCGCCGGGGCCGTCGAGGGAGAAGGGCACCTCCGGGATGAGGACGTAGTCGGCGTCGTTGTTGGCGAGCGCCGCGTAGCACGCGATGAACCCGGAGTGCCGCCCCATCAGCTGGACGAGCCCGATCCCGTTCGGGAACGCGGTCGCCTCCACGTGTGCGGCCCGGATCGCCTCCGTGGCCTTGGCGAAGGCCGTCTGGAAGCCGAAGGAGCGTTCGATGTACGGGATGTCGTTGTCGATCGTCTTCGGCACGCCGACCACGGCGATGCGCCGCCCGCGCTCGGCGACGACCTCGGCGATCTTCAGCGCGCCGCGCATGGAGCCGTCGCCGCCGATGACGAACAGGACGTTGACGGACAGCTGCTCGAGGCAGTCGACGATCTCGTCCGGGTCCTGGTTGCCGCGGGAGGTGCCGAGGATCGTGCCGCCGTACTCGTTGATGCCGGCGACGACGTCGGCGTCGAGGTCGACCACGGACCGGCCGTAGCGGGCGGTCATACCCTGGTAGCCGTTGCGGAAGCCGAAGATGCGCCGCACGCCGTAGTGGTTGGTGAGCTCCAGGACCAGCGCGCGGATCACGTCGTTGAGCCCGGGGCACAGCCCGCCGCAGGTGACGATCCCGACGCGGGTCTTCGACGGGTCGAAGAAGATCTTGCGGCGGGGGCCGCCGGGCTCGAAGCCGGGCAGCTCGTCGACGGGCACCCCGCGCGCCGCGACGAGGGACACGGTGTCGTCGAGCAGGACCCGGTCGGACTCGTCGACGTAGTGCTGGGTGGTGCGCCCGGTGCGCAGCAACGCCGCCAGGGGTGAGTCGATGCGGCTCTCGCCGAGCGTCCTGACCTCGAGCCTGGCCCGTTCGTCCACCATGTGCCCATGCTGGTGGACGCGCGTTTCGTGCCGGTGAATTCGGTTGAGCGCTTTGCCGCCGGCGGGGATGGTGGAGCGATGCGGGTCACCTTCCACCGGCTTGCCGACCACCAGTGGGCCGATGTGCTCATCGCGCGCGACGACGGTGTCGTCTACCGGATGCACGCGGGTCCGGTGACCGCGCACGCGCCGCACGACCTGGTGCACTTCACCGTCGAGGACGCCCTCGGCATGCCCGACGGGATCTGGGGCTCGATCGCGGGCGGGGTCGTGTTCCGCAGCATGACGCACGTGTCGGGGCGCCGGCCGCCGCACGCGGCGGAGCGTTCGGCGGAGCTGATCCGGGCCAACCGCGACCGGCTGCAGCGGGCCGAGCTGATCGGCGGGTTCGTCGAGCGGGCCGCCGCCGTCCCGGACGGGGACCTGGACCTGGACCGGCTCGCCGCCCAGCAGGGCGCGGACCCGCTCGCCGTGAGCGACAAGGCGGCCGTGGTGCGCGCGGTCGCCGCGCTGCGGGCCGCGCAGCGGACGTGGGCGGGCCTTGAGGTGGGTGCCGAGCTGACGTTGACGTGGCCGCGGCACCGGCGGCTGGCCCCGCTGGAGCGCAAGGTGCGGCGGCGGCAGCAGACGTTGCGGCGGGCTTCCTAGGTGTACGAACCGAGGTAGCGCCGCCCACCCCAGAGGCACAGCAGACGCTGCGGCGGGATTTCTCGGTGTACGAACCGGGGCGGCACAGCAGACGTCGCGGCCGGTTTCCTAGGTGTACGAACCGGGGTAACGCAGTCCACCGCAGAGGCACAGCAGCACGATCGCGAGGAGGAACGCGATCCCGAGGGTCCACGCCGCGCGGATCGCCACCCGCGTCTGCAGGTCGCGTGGGCGGGCGGGGGTCACGACGGGCGGCTGCGCGGAAGCGGGGCGGCTGCCGTCGAGGGGGTCGACCCAGCCGGCGGCCGCGACCGCGAAGTCGCCGGCGAACGCGGTGTGGTCGGCGGGGATGCGTCCGGCCAGGCGGACCGGCAGGGCGTCGAAGTCGCCGCCGTCGCCGACGACGATCACCGACGCGGGGACCCGCCGGCGGTCGAGGGCCTCCAGCGCCAGGAGGGTGTGGCCGACGGCGTCCGCGTCGGTGCCGGTCACCACGGCGACGGGAGCGCGGACGGCGGAAGCGAGGTCGGCCACCGTCCAGTCACCGCCGGTCGGCGTGACGACCCCGTCGCCGACGAGGATCACGACCCGGTCGTGCTTCGCACCAAGGTCCCTCACGACCGCGGTGACGGCGTCGAGCCCGGTCCCGGCCGGCAGTTCGACAAGCGCCGCCACGTGCGAAGCCAGCACCGCGAGCTGCGAATCCGATCCCACGACCTCCGAAGACGGCGCCACGACGTCCGACGACGGGGCCACGAACTGCGAAGACGGCGCCACGACCTCCGAAGACGGGGGCGTGAACCGCGAAGGGGCCGGTGGGCCGCCGAGCACCACCGCGGCGGCGCTCCCGTCGGCGGTCGCGGCGAGGGCGGCCGCGGCCACCACCCAGTCGACGGACGACGAGGTGGGGGTCACGACCCACGGGCCGCGTACAGGCAACGACATCGACGACGATCCTAAGCCCGCGGCGGCGCCGTCGACGACCGCACCACGAGGTGCGTGGCGAGCTCCACGTGCAGGGCGTCCAGCTGGTGGCGCTCCAGCAGGCGCACGAGCAGCGACACCGCCATCCGCCCCATCTCCGGCAGCGGCTGGCGGACCGTGGTCAGGCTGGTGGCCTCGGCCAGGTCGATGTCGTCGAAGCCGGTCACCGACAGGTCGTCCGGCACCCGCAGGCCCCGCTCGGCGGCCGCCTGCATCGCCCCGACGGCGGCCTTGTCGTTGAACGCGACGAGCGCCGTCGGCGGCTGCGGCAGGTCCAGCAGCGCGCCCGCGGCCCGCCGGCCGTGCTCCGTGGTCGGCTCGATGGCCCGCAGGAGTTCGACGGCCGGCAGGACCCCGACGTCGGCGAGCGCGGCGTTGTGCCCGGCCAGCCGGGCGTCGCTGGCCAGCCACTCGGTCGGGCCGCCGATGACGCCGATGCGGCGGTGGCCGAGACCGACGAGGTGCGCGGTGACCTTGCGGGCGCCGGCGAAGTGCGCCGCCGACACCGACACGATGTCGGGCGGCAGCGTGGTGCGCGGGTCGACGACGACGAACGGGATCCGCCGCCGTTGCAGCTCGACCAGGTCCGCGCCCGGCTCGGGTGGCAGAATGACGATGATGCCGCCGATCCCGTCGTGCCGCTCCAGGTCGCGCAGCAGCGGGGTGCGCTGGGCCGCCTCCCCCGCGGTGAGGACCAGCTGGCGGCCGTGCAGCTGGACGGTCTCGGCGATCGACGACACGATCAGCCCGAAGTAGTCCGTCAGCACATACGGGCAGCGCAGGTACACCCGGTCGCCGGCCGGGCGCGGCTCCCGGGCGGGCCCCTGCGCGCTGAGCCGCTCCGCCGCCTGGCGCACCAGGTCGCGGGTGTGCGGGGCGACCGTGCCGTGGTCGTTGAGCGCCCGCGACACCGTGGCGATCGACATACCGGTCGCCGCCGCGATCTCTCTCACCGTGACCTTGCGCATCCGTTGCGGTCCCCGTTTCCGGCGTCTTTGGGAAGGACACTTGACAGTAGGCCGACCAGGGCTGTTTCCTGGTTCCAGGCGATGTTACACGCCGATGTTTCATTTGTTACAGCTCCCCGGCAGGGGTGTCCGGGCGAGGACGGCGACGGTGGGGTGGTCGTCCAGGCCTGGCGGACGGGGCGGACGGTCGGGGCCGGCCGCCCCGTCCACTACGCTCGTCCCGGTGCTGTTCATGGTGATCGAGCGGTTCAAGGACGGTCAGCCCCGGCCCGTGTACGAGCGGGCCCGCGAGCGCGGCCGCCTCATGCCCGACGGCCTGCGCTACGTCGACAGCTGGGTCGAGGCGAGCTTCGCCCGCTGCTTCCAGCTCATGGAGTGCGACGACCTCACGCTGCTCATGACGTGGATCGCCCAGTGGTCCGACCTGGTCGACTTCGAGGTCGTGCCGGTGGTCACCAGCGCAGAGGCGGCGGCCGCGGTCACCAGCGCCGAGGCGGCGCCCGTCGTCACCAGCGCGGAGGCGGCGGCCGCGGTCACCGGCTGAGGTTGCGGGCGGCTGGCACGATCGCCGGATGCTGTTCGCCGGACTGGTCCTCGTCGCCGTCGCCGCGTCGCACGGGTACCTGTGGCTGCGGCTGGTGCGCGACACGACCCGCCACCCCCGGGCCCGGCGGATCGGCGCCTGGGTGGTGGGCGCGCTGGCGCTGCTCTTCGCCGTCACCGCCGTCGGGAACCGGGCGCTCCCGCGCCGGTTCGAGATGACGTTCGAGCGCGTCGTCGGCTGGCCCGGTTACGTGTGGATCGCAGCAGCGGCCTACCTGTCCCTCGCGCTCCTCGTCCTCGAGCTGCCGGTCCGGTTGGCGACGTGGGTCCGCGGCTTACGCCGTACATCAGCGGAAAACGCAACGACGAGTGAGGATGCGGACCGGAGCCGGCGGTTGCTGGTGGCGCGCGGTGCCGCGATCGCCGCCGGGCTCGCCGCGACCGGCGTCACCGCCGCCGGGATGGTCACCGCGCTCGGCCCGCCGCGGACCCGCCGGGTCCAGATCCCCCTCGCGAAGCTGCCGCGCGGCATGGACGGCACCCGGATCGCGCTCGTGTCCGACGTCCACCTCGGCGCGCTGCTCGGCCGGGCGCACACGGAGCGGGTGGTCGCGGCCGTCGAGGCCCTCGACGCGGACATCGTGGCCATGGTCGGTGATCTCGTCGACGGTACTGTCGGTGACCTCGCCGACGCCGTCGCCCCGCTGCGGGCGCTGCGCAACGCGTACTTCGTGACGGGCAACCACGAGTACTTCTCCGGGCACGAGGACTGGGTCGAGCATCTCGGCACGCTGGGGCTGCGGGTGCTGCGCAACGCGCGGGTGGAGCTCGGCGGGCTCGACCTCGCCGGGGTCAACGACGCGACCGGCGGCACCGTCGGCGACCCGCCCGACTACGACCTGGCGCTCGCCGGCCGCGACCCGGCCCGGCCCGTCGTCCTGCTCGCCCACCAGCCGGTCCAGGCGCACGAGGCGGCCCGCCGCGGCGTCGACCTGCAGCTGTCCGGGCACACGCACGGCGGGCAGCTGTGGCCGTTCCACCATGTGACCCGGATGTCCCAGCCGGTGATCAGCGGCCTGGGCGCCGTGGACGGTATGCCCGTCTATGTCACAAACGGGGCGGGCTTCTGGGGTCCGCCGGTGCGGGTCGGCGCGCCGCCAGATGTGACGTTGATCGAACTGCGGTCCGCCTGAGGGTGCATCGCGGTGTTCTTGGCGTACGATGGCCGCGTGATGACGGCGTATTGGCGCTTTACCGTGGCTCCGGGTGGAGCCGGCGGGCGTTTGCGCTGACCTGACATCACCCGGAGCCAGCAAGGGCAGAGACCAACGTCTCTGCCCTTTGTCGTGTCACACGGCGGGCTGGAGCACCGGACCCGCCTCACACCTGAGAAGAGGACGGGACATGAACACCAGCAACCTGCGCGTCACCGGCTACCGGCCACTCGTCACGCCGCGCGAGCTGCAGGCCGAGCTGCCGATGGACGACGCCCGCGCCGAGGTCGTCCGACGATCCCGGGACGAGGTCCACGCGATCGTGACCGGCGGCGACGACCGGCTGCTCGTCGTCGTCGGCCCGTGCTCGGTGCACGACCCGGTCGCCGCCGTCGAATACGCGCGCCGCCTCGCCGCCGTCGCCGCCGAGCACAGCGCAGACCTGTGCGTCGTGATGCGGGTGTACTTCGAGAAGCCCCGCACCACCGTCGGCTGGAAGGGGCTCATCAACGACCCCGGCCTCGACGAGACGTTCGACGTGCCCACGGGCCTGCGGCTGGCCCGCCGGCTCCTGCTGGACGTGCTCGGCCTCGGGCTGCCGGTCGGCTGCGAGTTCCTGGAGCCGACGAGCCCTCAGTACATCGCCGACGCCGTCTCCTGGGGCGCGATCGGCGCGCGGACCCCGGAGAGCCAGGTCCACCGCCAGCTGGCGTCGGGCCTGTCGATGCCGGTCGGCTTCAAGAACGCCACGGACGGCGACGTGCAGGTCGCGATCGACGGCTGCCACACCGCCGCGAGCCGCCACGTGTTCTTCGGCGTCGACGAGGACGGCCGCGCCGCCGTCGTGGAGACCGCCGGCAACCCCGACTGCCACATCATCCTCCGCGGCGCCCGCTCCGGCCCGAACTACGGCCCGGCGGACGTCAGCGACGCCCTGGCGCGCCTGGAGAAGGCCGGCATGCCGCAGCGGCTCGTGGTCGACGCCAGCCACGGCAACAGCGGCAAGGACCACGTCCGCCAGGGGGCGGTGGCACGGGAGATCGCCGAGCAGGTCGCCGCGGGCCAGGCCGGTATCGCCGGCGTCATGCTGGAGAGCTTCCTGGTCGAGGGCCGGCAGGACCTCGGCGGCGAGCTCGTCTACGGCAAGAGCGTCACCGACGCCTGCATGTCGTGGGACACGACGGAGACCCTCCTGGCCGACCTGGCCGCCGCCGTCCGCGCCCGCCGCGCCGCCTGAGCCACCCCGCCGCCGGCCATCTTCCAAAGGTGGCCGGCGGCACCCGATGATCCGACCGGCGACGGACCGGAACGGTATGTCGATCCCCGGTCACCGTCCGGCACAATCATCGAGTGACGGACGGTGATGTCGGCGCCCGCGGGATGCAGGTCGGCAACCACAACACGCAGACGAACCACTTCGCGATCCCCCGCCAGCCGCTGACCCCGGCGCACCTGACCGAGCTCGACCCGGCGAGCGCCGCCCGCCGCCTGCTGCGCGAGGACCCGGACGAGGCCGCGGTCCTGGTCGCCACGAGTGCGAGCGCGGTCGCGGTGCTGGAGGCGATGCTGCCCGCCGGCGAGGAGCACACCCTTGCGGTGCTGACGTGCATGCACCCGGCGAAGGCGAAGCAGCTGATCGACCGCCTGACCCACACCGCTCCCTGGCTGGCGGACCTGCTCGCCGCGACCGCCGCCATCCGGCGGGTGCATGGGAGTTCGCGGGACACGCTCGGCGACGAGGCCGGCGCGATCACCCGGGCCGGCCCGCGCGGCTTCCGCCTGCCCTGCACGAGCGGCACGATCTACTGGAGCCCGGACGCCGGCGCCGTGCCGGTCCACGGACCGTTCCTCACCTACTACGACGCGGCCGGCGGCCCGGCGGGCCGCCTCGGCTTCCCGCTGCGTGCGGCCAGCGGTGGCGGCCAGCAGTTCGAGGACTCCCTCGTCGTCGTCACCTCCGGGCACGGGACGTTCACCACCGAACTGCCCTTGTATCGCAAGAAGTTCCTCGGTGCCCCGCTCTCGGAGGCCGTGCGACTCGACTTCGGATGGCGGCAGAGCTTCGAGCACGGTGACGTCGACACCGACGACTTCGGCGGCGTGTTCGTCGTCGCCGAGGACATCCGTGCGGCGTTGCGCGACACGCCCTGGAGGAAGCTGCGAGCGTGTGCCGACCGCGCCCGCCCCGTCTCGTCGATCTATGGCACGAGAGGGGCGTGGCAGCGGTTCGGGCCGTCGCGTGCCGAGGTGGTCGTGTACGTCGCCGGGCAGGAGGACACTGCGGTCCTCAGCCCTCAGATCGAGGCCATCTATCAGGCAGCCGGGGGTCCGGGGGGATGGCTCGGCTTTCCACGGCGGCGCCGCTCCTCGGAACGGCGTCCATTCAGCTTCGAGGGTGGCGTGATCACCGGGGGTTTCGCGGTCCCGCACGCCATCTTCATGGCGGCCCACGGTCTCGGAGCACCGACCGGCGACGTCGAGCCGCTCGGCACGGGTGGGGACCAGGCGCAGTGCTTCGACTACGGGATGGTCACGGTGCGTGGGGAGCAGGTGCAGGCGTGGACCCGCATCAGTTCGTAGACGCGCAGGGCGTGCCGATCGGGGACCACACCACGCAGGTCAACCACCATGTGGTGCCCCGGCAGCCGCTGACCAGGGCCCACCTCACCGACCTCGACCCAGTGGCGGCCGCGCGCCGGCTGCTGCGCGAGGACGTCGACGAGGCCGCGGTCCTGCTGGCCGGCATCGCGCCCGACGAGGCCGTGCCGCTGCTGCAGCGGTTGCTCGCCACTGATGAGGCGCGGACCGTCGCGGTCCTGTGCAGCATGCACCGGGGGAAGGCGGCGGCGCTGATCCGCCGGCTCAGGGCAGACACCGAGTGGATCGGCGACCTGCCGGACGCGGTGACGGAGATCAGGGCGGCGCACGCGACCGCGCGGGCGCTGCTCGGCGACGAGTCGGGGCCGGTCGAGCCCCACCCGGCTCCTCCGCCGCTGCGCGCGTTCCGGCTGCCGTGCGCCCGCGGCGCCGTCTACTGGCACCGGTCGGCGCGTCCGGTGGCGGTGCCGGAGCCGATCGACGGGTACTACCTCGCGGCCGGAGGCCCGGGCGGCCGGCTCGGCCTGCCGGTGGGAGCGGCGGCGGACGGCAGCCTGGTGACGTTCGACGGCCTGGAGGTGGAGGGCGACGACTGGGTGGTCGTCGAGTCCCCCGCCGGCGTGTTCACCACCACGGTGTCGCGCCTGGAGGTGCCCGGAATGTGGGGCGCGCCGGTCACCGAGATCGTCACGCGTGGCGACGGGACGCTGCAGCGGTTCGAGTACGCCGACATCCACTCGGACGGCGCGGGCGGCCACATCGCCGTCGACGAAACGGTCCGCGCGTTTCTGGGGCGCGGCGGGGCCCATCGGCGACCGGTGGGTCCGGCCGCGCCGCCGGTCCGCTCGGCGTACGGCCAGCGCGGCTTCTGGCAGGACTTCGGGCCGCCGGACGACCCGGTCACCGTCTACGTCGCGGACGGCTTGCGGCCCATCGAGCTTGGACAGCCCATGCAGGAGGCCTACGTGCGCGCCGGCGGCCCGGAGGGCTGGCTCGGGTTCCCACGCGGGCGCAGCTACACCCGCTGGGTGATCGACAAGCGGCACGACCCGTTCCAGTACGAGGGCGGGGTGATCGTCGCCGGTGCGGACGGCGAGCCGACCGCCGTCCCGACGGACCTGTACCGGGCGGCGGTGAGCGCCGACCTGGGCCCGCCGGTCGGCGAGGTGCAGCGGCTCGGCGCGGCGGACGACCTGGCGCAGTTCTTCGCCGGCGGCGCCGTCACCGTGCGCGGCAGCCGGACCCAGATCTGGGTCGAGCGCGGTTCACCGGCATAACCCGCGGCCGGCGCGGCGGCCGGGTCGAGCGCTGGTCAAGGCGCAGCCCGGTTCACAGGCGCAGCTCCTGGCCGGGCCAGCGGGAGCGGAGCCAGCGGTCGTGGCTGGCGACGACGATCGCGCCGGGGCCGGGGCCCAGGGCGTCCTCCAGCTCGTCGGCGAGGGTCGGGGACAGGTGGTTCGTCGGCTCGTCGAGGAGCAGTAGCTCCGGCGGGTCGGCGATGAGCAGGGCGAGGGCGAGCCGGCGGCGCTGGCCGACCGACAGCTCCCCCACGGGCCGGGCGACGTCGCGCGGGGCGATCAGGCCCAGCGACCGCAGCGGCACCGACGCGGCGCGGTCCGGGCCGACGGTCTGGTCATAGACGGCGGCCACCGTACGGTCCGGGTCGGGGAAGACGGTGTCCTGGGTGAGGAGGCCGACGGTGAGGCCGCCGCGGCGCTCGACGGTGCCCGTGGACGGGAGCCGGCCGGCGAGGACGGCCAGGAGGGTGGACTTGCCGGCGCCGTTGGGGCCGGTGACGAGGATCCGGTCGGTGGCGAGGATGTCCAGGCGGTCGACGGCGAGGCGGCCCGGCACCGTCAGGGAGCGGGCGGCCACCAGTACACCATCCGCCGACGCCGAAGCGAGCGCTGTGGCGTTGAAGCGCAGCGGGGCAGGGGGTTTGCGGACCTGGGTGCGGGTGAGGTCGTCGAGGCGGCGGCCGGCGTTGCGGACGCGGCGGGAGATCTGCTGCTGGACGCGGCCGGCGGTGTGGCCGTAGCCCATCTTCTCGCTGTCGCGGCGTTCGCGGCCGGGGGCGACCTGGTGCGCCGTGACGGCGACGGCCCGGCGCAGCTCGTCGAGCTGCTCCTGCTCCTCCTCGAAGCGGCGCTGCCAGCGGTCCCGTTCCGCGAGACGGAAAGCCTGGTAGCCGGTGTAGTTGCCGCCGAAGCGGGTGGGGCCGTCGACGGCGGGGTCGAGGTCGATCAGGTCGGTGCAGACGGCGTCGAGGAAGGCGCGGTCGTGGCTGGCGAGGACGACCGCGCCGGGCAGGTCACGCAGCTGCGCCTCCAGGAACGCGGCCGCGGCGTCGTCGAGGTGGTTGGTGGGCTCGTCCAGCAGCAGCGCCGCCGGGCGGCGGATGAGCACGGCGGCGAGGGCGAGCCGGCCGCGCTGCCCGCCGGAGAGCGAGCCGAGCGGACGGTCGTGCGCCAGCGCGCCCAGGCCGAGGCCGTCGAGGACGAGCTCGGCGCGCCGGTCGGCGTCCCACGCGTCGTGCAGCTGAGCGCGCTCCAGCACCACGCCGTACTCCTCGAGCGTCATCGAGGAGGGGGACTCCAGCGCCGCGACGTCGGCGCGCGACTCGCGCAGCGCGTCGTCGAGGACGTCGGCGATGGTGGCGTCCGCGTCGAACGGCATCTCCTGGTGCAGGTACCCCAGGTCCTCCGGGCGCACGACGGTGCCGGTCTCGGGCTCCTCGGCGCCGGCGAGCAGCCTCAGCAGGGTGGACTTGCCGGCGCCGTTCTCGCCGATGAGGCCGATGCGGTGGCCTGGCGATGCGGTCAGGGAGACGCCGTCGAGCACGCGGCGGGTGCCGTACGTGCGGACGAGGTCATAAGCGAGCAGGGCGGAAGAGGACATGCGGACACCACCGACGTTTGGGTAAACGGAAACCCGCCGGGCAAGTGGCCTCGGGCGCGGGTCGGGGAGGTGTCAGTGGATCACATCCCCTCCAAGATACCCCATGACGCGGTGCTACGACAGCATGGCGTCGGCCACAGCCCGGCGGGCGGGGTTGTTGCTGCCCCTGCTGGCATCGGGGTGGACGCGGTTGGTGAGCAGGACGAGGACGATGCGGCGGCCCGGGTCGCAGACCAGCGACGTGCCGGTGAAGCCGGTGTGGCCGAAGGCGCCCCGGCCGGCGAGCTTCCCCATGTACCAGGCCTGGTCGACGTCGACGCCGAGCCCGTGGGCGGCGGACGGGCCGAAGCGCCGGTTGGCGTCGGCGCGCATCAGGTCCACTGTGGACGGTCGCAGCAGCGGGCCACCACCGGTCAGCAGCGCCCGGCCCAGCAGCGCGACGTCGGAGGCGGTGGCGAAGAGCCCGGCGTGCCCGGCCACACCGCCGAACGCGGCCGCCGACGGGTCGTGCACCGTCCCCCGGATCCCGCCCTCGGTGGCGGCGGTGGGCAGCGACGAAGGTGGGTTGTAGCCGGTGCGGGCAAGGCCGAGCGGCCCGGCGATCTGCTCCCGGACGAGCAGGTCGAGCGGCTTGCCGCTCAGCCGGGAGACGATCGCGCCGAGGGCGATGAAGTTCTGGTCGGCGTACAGGTAGCCGCCGCCGGCCGGTCCGACCGGCGGCTCCCGCAGCACGTGCTCGACCCGTTCGGCGGGCGTCGATCCGGCCAGCGGGACGTCCTTCGACAGCCCCGACGTGTGCGTCAGCAGCATCTGTACGGTGATCGCCGGCTTGTCCACAAAGGACGGCAGATACCCGGCCACCGGGGCGTCCAGCGCGAGCAGGCCCTGCTCGACGAGGCGCAGCGCCAGCACCGCGGTGAACGTCTTCGTCAGCGAGGCGAGGTCGTAGAGCGTCTCCGTGGTCGCCGGGACCTGCCGGTCCGCGGGCAGCTCGACCTTCGCGGCGTCGTACCGGACGGCGTCGCCGAACGCGAAGTGCGCGACCACCGCCCCGTCGACGGCCGCGAACACCACGCCGCCCGGGAACATCAGCGAGGACAGGAACGGCGTGACGGCGTCCCGCAGCCGGTCGGCGCGCGACTTCCCGGTCCGCCACGGCGACGGCGTGGCGACCGGCAGCGTCCAGGGCGACACCGGCGAAGGGCTGGCAGGGGCGCGAGGCGTCCCGCGGGCCGGGCGGGCGGTGCAGCCCGCCAGAGCCCCCAGACCGATGCCGAGCAGGGCACGGCGGCGCACTACGACGGCGACCGCACGGCCTCGTACAGCGCGGCCAGGTCGTCGGCGGCGAACCCCCGGTCCGAGGCGGTCCGCAGCAGCGCCGCCGCCGCGTCCACGACGGACCGGTCGACGCCGACGGCCGACGCGAGGTCGCCGACCAGCTCCGCGTCCTTCACCCCGCCGCTCACCGGGAAGGCCACCGGGTAGGAACGCTCCATCATGGACGGTGCCTTCGCGTGCAGATACGGCATGTCCAGGGCCCCGCCGGAGACCAGGGACAGGAACAGCTTCGGGTCGAGGCCCAGGCCGTCGGCGAGCGCGACGCTCTGCGCGAGCCCGGCGACGGCGGTCAGCACCCAGCTGTTGACGACGAGCTTGATCCGGCTGCCGGCGCCGGCGTCGCCGAGCCAGGTGACCTTGGCCGCGATCGGCGCGCACAGCGCCTCGACCCGCTCCCGCACCTCCGCGGGGCCGGACGCGAGGACGTTGAGCTTGCCCTGCTCCGCGGGCTGCCGGGTGCCGAGGACCGGCGCGTCGACATACACCAGGCCGAGCTCGGCGGCCAGGGCGGCGAGGTCGTCGGCGCCGGGCACGCCGACGGTGCTCAGCTGGAGCCACAGGGTGCCGGGCGCGGGCGCCGCCGCGGTCATGACCGTCGCCACCGACGCGGCGTCGAACAGGACGGTCACGACCACGTCGGCGCCGTCGACGCACGCGGCGGGCGTGTCGCAGACGACCGCGCCGTCCGGCGCCAGGGCCTCCGCGGTCTCAGCCGTGCGGTTCCACACCCGCACCGCGACGCCGGCCCGCAGCCAGTTCCGCGCGACGGCCGCGCCCATGATCCCGGTCCCCAGCACCGCGACGGTCATCCACTGCCCCTTCCAGGAGGTCCCCGCGCATTGTCCCACCCGGGGACCGGGTGCCGAAGCTGGACAGCGCCGTCTCCAGCAGCGGCAGCGCGTGCAGCACCTGCCCGGACCGGATGAGCACGTCCCACACCCGCTCGAACTTCTTCCACCCGCCCGCGTACGCCAGATGCCGCAGCCGGTCGCCGGGCCGCGGCTTCGCGGAGGCGCCGCGCCAGAGGTTGGACCAGCGGTAGAAGTCCTTGTAGGCCCGCCAGTAGCCGTCCTCGAGCTGCCGGGCGGTCATGCCGCGCGGCTCGTGGACGACGTGCCGGGTGTCGTACAACTCCCAGTCACGGTGCACGATCCGGCCCTCGGCCTCGATGCGGCGGAAGAGGCCGGTGCCCGGGTAGGGGGTCATGATGTGGAACGTGGCGGTCTCGATCCCCTGCCGCACCGCCCAGTCCACGGTGCGGTCGAACACGTCGGGCCCGTCGGAGTCCATGCCGAACACGAAGCTGGCGTTCACCATCACGCCCGCGTCGCGCAGCCGGCGCACGACCTGGCCGTAGTCGCGCCCGACGTTCTGCCGCTTGCGCTGCTCGGCGAGGTTCCCGGCGTTGATGGTCTCGAAGCCGACGAAGAGGCTGCGCAGGCCCGCGTCGACGGCCCGCTCCAGCAGGCCCGGCCGCAGGATCGAGTCGACGGTGCCGGCCGCCTGCCACACCCGGCCCGCGCCGCGCATCCCCTCGAACAGTTCGGTGGCGAAGCGCGCGTTGCCGAACAGGTGGTCGTCGAGGAAGTACAGGTGGCGCCCCGGCAGCCGGTCGATCTCGGCGAGCGCGTCGTCGACCGCCTGCGTGTAGAACGACTTCCCGCCCTCGAAGAACGCGTCCTTGTAGCAGAAGTCGCAGTGGTGCGGGCAGCCCCGCGACACGACGATGGAGTTGGGCACCAGGTAGCGGTGGCGTTTGATGAGGTCCCGCCGGATCGGCGGCAGTCCCGCGAGGGTGCGTTGCTTCGAGGTGTACCGCTTGGCCGTGGTCCCCTGTCGCAGGTCGGCCAGGAAGGCGGGCCACGTGTCCTCGCCCGGCCCGCAGAAGACGCTGTCGGCGTGCGCGGCGGCCTCGTCCGGCAACGACGTGACGTGCAGCCCGCCGAGCGCGACGAACACGCCGCGGGCCCGGTACCAGTCCGCCAGCTCGTAGGAGCGCCGCGCGGAGGTGATGTAGACCTGGATGACGACGAGGTCGGGCAGGTCGGCGAGGGCCGGGTCGAAGCGCTCGACGTGCTCGACGTGCTCGTCGACGATGCGCACCTCATCGTCCCCGGGCAGGTAGCCCGCGAGGGTCGCGAGGCCGAGCGGTGGGAAGAGGCTGTACTTGATCGGCCGGAACAGTGGGCTGGTCGCCTCGGTCAGGGCCGGAAGAATCATCAGCACCCGCATGGCACCGACGGTAGGCATCGACCGGGGGCGAGCAGGTGTGCGAGATGTGCAGATGTCGTGCGCGACCGCCGTCGTAGGCTGGCTGCGTGAAGACATTCCAGCTCGGTGACCGGACCGTCCACCGCATCGGCTTCGGGGCGATGCAGCTGCCCGGCCGGGGTGCCTTCGGGCCGCCCCGGGACCGTGCCGAGGCCCTCGCCGTGGTGCGGCGCGCGGTCGAGCTCGGCGTCGACCACATCGACACCGCGCAGTACTACGGCCCCGACGTGGCCAACGAGCTGCTGCGCTCGGCGCTGCACCCGTACGACTCCCGCCTCGTGCTGGTGAGCAAGGTCGGCGCGGCGCGGGACGACAAGGGCGGCTGGCTGCCGGCGCAGGAGCCCGAGCAGCTGCGCGCCGGGGTCCTGGACAACCTGCGCTCCCTCGACGTGGAGCGGCTCGACGTGGTGAACCTGCGGGTGACGGGCCCGGACGGCGACTTCGACGCCCAGCTCGACGCGATGATCGCCATGCGCGACGAGGGGCTGATCGGCGCCGTCGGGCTCAGCAACATCACCCTCGCCCAGCTCGAGCACGCGCTGACCCGGACCGCGGTCGCGTGCGTGCAGAACCCGTACAACCTGGTCGACCGCGGCGGCGAGGACGTGCTGCGCGCGTGCACGGACCGCGGGATCGCCTTCGTGCCGTTCTTCCCGCTGGGCGCGGCGTTCGGCCGGGAGCGGGTCCTCGGCCACCCGGCGGTGAAGTCCGCGGCGCTGCGCCTCGACGCCACCCCGGCGCAGATCGCCCTGGCCTGGATCCTCGCGATCGCGCCCAACACGCTGCTCATCCCGGGCACCGCCTCCCTGGAGCACCTCGAGGAGAACGTCGGCGCGGGGCGGGTCGTCCTGGACGACCTCGCTCTAGAAGAAATCGGATGAGCAACCGGAAGAATTTGCTGGCGCTCGCGGTGCTGGCGTATCTGAGCCAGCGGCCGATGCACCCGTACGAGCTGTCCAAGACCCTGCGCAACCACGGCGACGACCGCAGCATCAAGTTCACCCACGGCTCGGTGTACATGGTGGTCGAGCAGTTGCTGAAGGCCGGCCTGATCGCCGAGCAGGAGACGACCCGCGAAGGGCAGCGTCCCGAGCGGACCGTCTACGGCATCACCCCCGAAGGGCGGGCCGAGCTGCAAGGGTGGCTGCGCGACCTGGTCGGCGTGCCGCGGCACGAGTACCCGGCGTTCGGGTCCGCCCTGTCCCTGGTCAGCGCCCTGCACCCGGACGTCGTCGTCGAGCTGCTGCGCGAGCGCCTGTCCCGGCTGCGGACCGACCGCGCGACCGCCGCGGAGCTGGCCGGGGGCACCGAGCCGCACCCGTTGTTCCTGATCGAGGAGGTGTACCGGCTGGGCCTGCTCGACGCGGAGATCGCCTTCGTCGAGCGGTTCATCGAACAGATCACCGACCCGGCCGACGGCTGGCGTCCCATGTGGGCCGCGTACCACGACGCGAAATAGTTGACTCTGACTAGTCAGCGGCGGATAGTTGGTGTCAACCAATCGTCTCGTCGGGGGTTCGTCATGGGAACTGTCACGTCCGCGATCGTCGTCGGCGGCGGCATCGCCGGCCCGGTCGCCGCGCTCGCCCTGCGGAAGGCGGGCATCGCCGCCACCGTGTACGAGGGGCACGACGGCTTCGCCGACGGTGTCGGCGGGGCGCTGAGCATCGCGCCGAACGGGCGCACCGCCCTCGCCGCCGTCGACGCCGACCACGTCGTGGAGCGGGTCGGCACACCGATGTCCGGGATGGTCATGCAGAGCTGGACTGGCAAGCGGCTCGCCGAGTTCGGCTCGTTCGACGACCTGCCGCCGATGCAGCTGGTCTGGCGGCACGAGCTCTACCGCGCCCTCTACGACGAGGCCGTCGCCCGCGGCGTCCGCATCGTGCACGGCAAGCGCCTGGTCTCGGTGCGCGGCGGCGTCGCCGGCTTCGCCGACGGCAGCACCGCCGAGGCCGACGTCGTCATCGGCGCCGACGGGATCCGCTCCACGGTGCGCCGGCTCATCGACCCGTCCGCGCCCTCGCCCCGCTACGTCGGGCTGCTCGGCTTCGGCGCCCGCTGCGGCCCGGCCGGGGTGGCCCCGACCGGCGACAAGATGCACCTGGTCTTCGGCCGGCGCGCGTTCTTCGGCTACCAGGTGACCGCCGGTGGGGACAGCGGCTGGTTCGTCAACCTGCCGTCGAAGGATCCGTCGTACGGTGCGACCTTCAGCCGCGAGGAGTGGCTGCCGATCCTCGCGGACGCGTTCGCCGGCGACCGGATCCCCGCCGTGGCGCTGATCCGCGGCACCGACCCGGCGGCTCTCGTCGTCACCGGCGGCCTGGAGGACATCCCGTCGGTGCCGGTGTGGCACCGCGACCGGGCCGTCCTCATCGGCGACGCCGCGCACCCCACCTCGCCCAGCTCCGGGCAGGGCGCGTCCCTCGCCATCGAGAGCGCCGTGCAGCTCGCCCGCTGCCTGCGCGACCTTCCCGTGCCGGCGGCGTTCACGGCGTACGAGCAACTGCGGCGCGCCCGGGTCGAGCGGGTGATCGCGACCGCGGCCCGCACGAACAGCGACAAGGCCGCCGGTCCGGTCGCGCGGATCCTGCGCGACCTGCTGATGCCGCCGATGATGCGCCTGTTCGCCAACCCCGCGAAGTGGCGGTGGCAGTTCGACCACCCGATCGACTTCGCGGCGCCGGTCACCACGGGGACGGCGCTCAGCCCTTCGGGAAGGGGATGACCTTCGTGGCGCCGGTGCCGAGGCGCTGCACCACGAGGGTGGCGGTCTCGGGGGTGAGGTTGCGGGCGTCGGCGACGTTCCAGCCCTCGCCGGCCGCGTAGGTGGCGCCCTGCCAGGTCGGGTGGACGACGGGGATGAGCGCCTTCATCACCGACTCGAACGCCTGCGCGTCGCTCGCCCGGTCGAACGTGGTGATCGTGACGACGGTGCCCTCCAGGGAGCAGGTGCCCTGGTCGTGGAAGCGGTACACCGACTCGTCGTGGGTGGTCGCCTGGGTGTAGTTGTCGCAGCCGAGGTCGGCGGCGACCTTGGCGGCGGGCTCCCCCAGGTACGCGGGCTTCGTCAGCATGTCGACGACCCGCGGGGCCTGCCAGCCGATGACACCGGCCGCGACGGCGAGCAGGGCCGCACCGGCGGCGAGCTTCGGGTTGCGACGCGGCTTCGTCTCCTCAGCCGTCGCCGTCGCCGGCTCCTCGGAGATCTCCAGGGACGCTACCAACGCGGGCCTCCTGCGGTACAAGCGCTGAATTTTGCTGACATGTCGAATTTAGGTGCAATCGGGGTGCGGATCTGTCCCCCGGGCAGCCAGAAAGGCCGGCGCTGGGGGCACCGGCCTTACTGGGTGTTGCCGTGGTGACTACATGGACCCTGCCGCGACGAACGTGTAGCCCGCCGCCTGGATGCCCGTGACGGTCTCCTGCAGGTAGCTCAGCGGCACGTACGGGTGGAAGAAGAAGCTCGCCACACCGTCCCGCACGACCGTGTTCAGCTGCGCGGACTTCACGATGTCCGCCGACAGGTGGGCCGGGTGGTTGTTGAACGGCTCCAGCTCGATGTTGCCGATGTTCTCCGGCACGGTCAGCACCCCGTAGATGTCGCGCACCGTGTACGGGAAGAACTGGCCGAAGATGCGGCTGTTGTCCAGCGCCCCGCCGCGCAGCGCGCCGGAGGTGTACAGACCGCGGTCGTACCGCGTCTTGAACGTCGCCGCGACCGCCCTGTTGGACGCGTCGGAGCCGGCGTAGTGCGGGAACTCGAAGATGGTCGGCGCGGCCAGGCCGGCCGCCTTGAACGCCGCGAACGCGCCGTCGATGCGGCCCTGCGCCCAGGCCTGCGAGTCCGCCGGCACCGGGCCGTCGTAGATCACGTAGTTGGTGACCGGGTCGACGTGCGCGGAGTAGAACTCGAAGTCGTCCGCGCTGGCGCCGTTGTACGGGTTGATCATGCTCTCGTACTGGTGCGTGTAGCCGTGCATCAGCAGCGTGCCGCCGTGCGACTGCATGTACTTGAGCTCGGCGACGACCTGGGGCCGGTCGGCGAGGGTGTAGTCCTCGGCCGTGCCGCCCGTGCCGGAGCCCAGCGGGTCACGGTAGCGGGAGTAGACGGCCACCGAGAACGGGATGTTCTTGCCGTACAGGTAGTTGGTGATCGCCCGCAGCTCGCTCGGCTCCGCGTCCGGGCCGACGTCCTCGATGCGCACCAGGGCGCGGTGCCGCTCCGCGGTCGACGGCGCGAGCACGTCGAACAGGAAGTCGGAGAAGGCGACGTACCGGTCGTCGGCGCTGATGTACGAGAACGGGATCTCGCCGAGGTAGGTGAAGTTGCCGGACCGCACGCCCCACGGCAGCGTCGTGCCGTCGGCGCGGACCGCGGTCGCGACCGGCGTCGCCTTGGTGGCGTCGCTGATCGTGGTGTTCATGATGCCGGCGCCGTTCTGCGGGTCCCGGGTGAACGTCTTCGCCTTGTAGTTCACCGTCGACACCGAAGACACGTCGAAGCCGGTCCACGTGAAGCCACGGTTGGCCACGAAGTTCGGGTCGCGGGCCGTCAGCTGCCAGATGTTGTCGTAGATCCACACGACCGGCTTGGTGGTCGCGGTCACGTCGTCGAGGAACGCGAGCGGCAGCGGCTCGTCGTACGTGCTGCCCAGGTACACCACGGCCTGGAACTGCTCCAGCTCACCGGCGGCGTAGCTGGTCACCGGCTGCGCGGTCCAGTCGCCGAAGTGGGAGCTGAGGTTCGCGGCGGCGGTCGCGTACAGCTCGCCGAGGAAGCCGTACGGGCCGGTGGTGTCGTACAGCACCAGCGTCTTGCCGGTCGAGCCGGGGATGCCGGCGCCGTTGACGCCGTTCGCGACCGGCGTGGCCGGGGTCGTCACGACCGTGCTCGGCGACGCCGGGGACGTGTTGCCCGCCCCGTCTTCGGCGGTGACTTTGAACGAGTACGCGGTCAGCGGCGACAGGCCGGTCAGCGTGACGCTGTTGACGGTGCTGGTCACGACCTCCGGGCCGCCGGTGACCGTGTACTTGGTGACGCCCACGTTGTCGGTCGACGCGGGCCATGTCAGCGTCACGCCGGTCGACGTGAGCGCGCTCGCGACCGGGGCGCCCGGGGCGGTCGGTGCGGCCGTGTCCGGCGCCGGCGGCGGCGTCAGGGTCGTGAACGCCACCGCTGCCGACGCCGCGGACGCGTTCCCGGCGGCGTCGAGCGCCTTGACGGTCACGCTGTGCGCGGTGCCCGGCTCCAGGCCGGCGAGCGCCGTGGAGGTGCCGGTGACGGTCGCCTTCAGGGTGCCGTTGTCGAACACCTGGTAGCCCGTCACGCCGACGGCGTCAGTGGAGGCGCCCCAGCTGACGGTCGCGCCCGTCGTGGTGACGTCCGCGACGCTCGGCGCGCCCGGCACGCTCGGCGCCGTCCTGTCCGTGACCCCGGTGGTGAACGACCACGTGTAGGTCGACGTGCTGACCTTCACCGTCATCGTGTACTTCGTCTGCTCGGCGAGCGCGGCGCGCGGGGTGAACGTGAACGTGTGCGTCGGCGCGTCGTACGCGTAATAGCTCGCGACCGATGCGCCGCCGCTGGTCTTGACGAACGAGTACCGCATCGCCGTCGGGTCGACCGCGTCGCCGTAGCTGATCGTCGGGCGGACGCCGACGGCGACGCCGGTCGTCCCGTTCTTCGGCGTGACCCCGCTGACCGCCGGCCCCGCGGCGTGGGCCGCCGTGCTCAGGCCACCGGCGGCGATGGAGCCGACGATCGTCGACGCCACCAGCTTCACCACAGTGCGCACAGGTGCTCGCTTTCGCTTGGGTTTCGTGTGTACGGCTTGGGCTTTGTGCGTGTGGGCCCCAGCGTCTTCACCGGGGCCCACACCGTGGTCCGTGCTCTTTGCTCTTGGCGGTTAAGCCTTGGCGGTTAAGCCTTGGCGGTTAGCCTTGGCGGTTGAGCCTTGGCGATTCAGCCGAAGCTGACGCAGGTGACCAGCGCGCTCACGGAGTTGGAGCTGCCGCTGTGCGTGAAGGTGAACTGCCAGGTCTTGCCGTCCGTCGACTGCTTGCTGCTGGACTGCGTCACGTTGCCCGAGCCGGTCTCGCTCCACGTGCCGACCATCGCGATGCCCGCGTTGTCGCACGTGACGTTCAGGACGTTGTTCGTCGACGTGCCGCTGCCGATGTTGAGCGTGCCGGGCTTCGTCGAGGACGTCGCCGTGGGCGCCGCGCCCTTGATGTTGCCGCTCGGCGTCCAGGTGGTCGCGGCGGTCTTCTTGTAGAGGTTGTACGTCGCGGTGTCGAGGTACATGTCGCCGACCGCGCCGTTCGCACCCGCCGGGGCACCCGTGCCGGTCAGCCAGACCGAGCCGTTCGCGCCGGCCGCACCCGCGGGCCCCTGTGCGCCGGTGGCACCCGCGGCGCCGGTGGCACCGGTCGCGCCGGCCGCACCCGCGGCACCCTGGGCGCCGGTCGCACCCGCGGCACCGGCGGCGCCGTCCTTGCCCTTGAGGGAGGCCAGCCACTCCTCCGGCGTGCCGGTGAACGCGTTCATGTCGACCGCGAGCTGGTACGCGTCCTTGCCGTCGACACCGTTCACACCGACCAGCGAGGCGAGCCACTCCTGCACCGTGCCGATGGTGGGGTCGTTGGCGAGGGCCAGGTCGTACGCGCTCAGGCCGGGCATGCCCTGGATGCCCTGAAGACCCTGGATGCCCTGCTCGCCCTTCTCACCCTGCGCGCCGGCCGCACCGGCGGCGCCGGTCTCGCCCTTCTCACCCTGCTCGCCCTTGGGACCCGGGTCGCCGTCCTTGCCGTTGATGCCGGGGATGCCCTGGAGACCCTGGGCGCCGGTCTCGCCCTTCTCGCCCTGGGCACCGGTCGCACCGGTCGCACCGGTCTCGCCCTTCTCCCCCTGAGCACCCTGAGCACCCTGGGCGCCGGTCGCACCGGTTTCGCCCTTCTCGCCCTGAGCACCCTGAGCACCCTGAGCACCCTGGGCACCGGTGGCACCGGTCTCGCCCTTCTCTCCCTGGGCTCCCTGGGCTCCCTGGGCTCCCTGGGCTCCCTGGGCGCCAGTCTCGCCCTGAGCACCCTGCGCGCCGGTCTCACCCTTCTCGCCCTGAGCACCCTGAGCACCCGCCTCGCCCTTCTCGCCCTGAGCGCCCTGCGCACCCTGGGCACCGGTGGCGCCAGTAGCACCGTTTTCGCCCTTGGCGCCCTGAGCGCCGGTCGCGCCGGCCGCACCCGTCTCGCCCTTGGCACCCTGTGCGCCAGTCGCGCCGGCCGCCCCCTGGGCGCCAGTCGCGCCGGTGGCACCCGTCGCACCCGTCGCACCTGTGGCACCCGTCGCACCTGTGGCACCCTTCGCGCCGGTGGCGCCCGTCGCGCCCGTCGCACCTGTGGCACCCTTCGCGCCGGTGGCACCGGTCGCGCCGGTAGCACCCTTCGGGCCGGTGGCGCCGGTCGCGCCGACGGCGCCGGTGGCACCCGTCGCGCCGGTAGCACCCTTGGGCCCGGTCTGGTTCCACTGCACCATCTGCTCGCTGCTCCGGCACCGCGAGCCGGCCTGGTAGTCGATGACACGCAGCGCGCTGGTGTTCTTGTCCCGGCACCCGGTGATGACACCGGTGTTGCTGGCCGGCACAGCACCGTAAGCGGCAGCGCCGACACCGACGAGCACAGCCGCGGCGGTCGCACCGATGGCGGCGATCTTCTGCTTCTTCGAGCGGAACACGCAGTTCTCCTAATCTGGGGGCGGTACGTTTATCGGTGACGACTTGCTTCGCTATTTACTGGTGACGACGACGCGCTCGGACGGCTTCAGCAGTTCCGGTTTCGGCGGCGGCTGCAACTCGCTCCGACCAGCGGGCCGGGAAACAACACCGGCATCCGCCGCCGGCGTCTGATGCGCCGCCGCCAGGTAGATCACGGCCCCCAGCGCCACCGCGGCAACAGCGGCCCCGAAGCCCATCACAGCTTTCTTCAGCACGGAAAACCCCCGCTCCCGCCGCAGCACGGCACGCTTGAGAAACCCTCGAATCACCGAGGGCAAGAATGTGGAACACGTTTTACGTCAGCGATTCACTGCTGCTCATGAGGGCGCAAAAATACGCACACCGGTTCCCCCGCGAATACTCACCTGAACACGGGCCCGGTTTCGCCACTCGCTCCCCACCGGACCAAACTGGCGACCAAAGACGCCCGGCGGATCACTGCTTCCCGCCAGCCTGTGCGGCTGGTCCACTTAAGGTAGCCGCCCGGGTGCGACGAGGTTGTCAGCAACCGAGTGGCACCCCACCACCCCAGTCAGATGACAACCCCTCCCCCACCGCGCAAACCCAACCACAGAGAGTGACACCACCCAGCCAAACCTTCACAAAACGGCCCACAGCAACCCCCCACCCAACACCCACCGCCACCACAGCACCGCAGCACATCCCGCACCGACCGCCGCGACGACATCCAGCCCGGCGCAGCTTCGTCAACCACCACCAGCAACATCGGCCCTCACCACGCCCTCAATACCAACGCCACCGACAACCCCCACCACGCCCTCAATACCGACGCCACCGACAACCCCCACCGCCACCCGCCTCGAACACCGCCCCTGCCGCACAGCAACTTCACCCGCACCGGCGCACAACGACAAGAGCCGCCCAGCACCGACACCGCCCTTCCCACCACCGCCTCGATCGCAGGACAGTCCTGGCCGCCACCACGACCAACCCCATCCTTCGATCACCACACCGCCCGACCCTGCTCCGACAAACCCACGAGCGCCGGACACGACAGCGTTCGCCCACCTCAGATACCTCAGCCCCAGCCGGCCTCACCCGGTCAGGTCGGGGGCGCAGGACGACGGCGCGCAGGACGACGGCGCGGAGCTCGGCACCAGACCCTTCAGCGGTCGCCACCCCAGAAGCACCGAACCACGGGATTGCCAGCACCCCGGCCGCCGCCCCCGCCCCGCAAGACCGCAACGCCACCGCAGCGCAACACAAATCCAGCCCGTTCACACGCCTGCCGTTCCCCACACCACCGCACCAATTCACCACCGCAGGCCCACACCACCGCGAGCCCACACCACCGCAGGCCCACACCACCGCAGGCCCACACCACCGCGAGCCCACACCACCGCAGGCCCACACCACCGCAGGCCTACATCACCGCGGGCCGACACCACCACACCCGCCCTCCACCCCGACCACCACCACTACCGCCGACCACCACCACAGCCCGCACCACCCACGAAGAACCCGCACCACCAAACCCGATCCACCGGCAGCACGACCTTCGCGACGAGTTCGGGTTCGTCGCCGACCGCGGCGTCGGGGAGGACCTTCAGCGCCGCCGACATCCTGACACCGCGGTGCCACCGCCATCCGACCCCAACACGGACACTGCCGCGGCCCCGCCTGCTGGCCAACACAGCTCGTCGTCCACCGCTCGGGGTGCGGCACCCGTCAGCGATGGAGCCGTCGCAGAACAGGTATTGGTGCCGAGGTATCAGGCGGCGTCGTGGCGCAGCGGCTGCGCGGCCTCCTCCTGTAACAGCGCGAGACGGGTCGAGCCGAGGGCCACCGCGGCCACGGCGAGGCGCCAGACGACGATGCCGAACTCGGTCGTCGTGATGTGGCCGGTGCCGAACCGCCCGTTGACGCCCTCCAGGCCGGGGAAGCTGACGACCAGCATGATCACGGCAGCGGCGGCCGTCGCCGGGGGTAACCACCGTCGGCGAGTCCGCTCGAACGCCACCCACGCCGCGAGCGCGAGCACCACCGTGCCCGCGATGAGAATCATCGCCACGGTCAGCGACACGGGGCGGTGCCCGTCCAGGCGGCTCGCGCCGTAGATGCCCCAGCCGGTCCACTCGACACCGCCGCGCATCAACAGGACCTCGCCGGTCTCAGCGACGCCCGTGTTGTCCTCGCTGGCCCACGGCATGCTCATGGCGAGCACCGCGGCCAGGGCGCCGACGAGCGCCATGACCCGGGCCCCCATGCCTGCCGCCGTGAACTCAGCGCGCTGTGGTGCCGTCATGGTCGTAGACCGTAGTGGATGCACTGGCTCACGTCAGCGCCTGCGCTTCGCGCTCAGCTGACGGTAGCCGGGATGTACACCGGGAGTGAGACCCTGCTGGTCGGCGATGCGCTGCAGTAACCCGGCGAGTTGCGCCCGCTCGTCAGGGTCGAGTGCGGCACAGAGATCCTCGTCGTGCGCGCGGGCGAGCTGTCGCATCTCCATGAGCACCTGCCGGCCGTCGTCGGTGAGGTGCAGCGCGTGATGCCGTCGGTCGCTCACGCCGGGCCGCCGCTCGACGAGCCCCTTGTGGTCGAGCGTGTCGAGGATCGCCACCACGCGGCTCGGCACCACACCCATGTCGGCCGCCACCGACTGCTGACTCCGCCCCGGCGCCCCGGCGATCATGCGCAACAGCCCGACCTCGGGCGGCGTCAGCCCCAGCGCTTCGACACGCTCGGCGAACCTGCCGGCGGCGTGCGCACCGACCTGCGCGACGAGAAACGCCGCACCCTGCGGGGGTTGCCCAGGACTAGTCACAGCGCTAGTGTACTGAATAATTCACTCGACTGAACCATTCATCTCGTGAAGGGATCACATCATGGCCACGCCTGCTGTCCAGGCTGCCGCCGGGCCGGTTTCCCGGCCTGACCAAGGCGGCCCACCGCTCGGCGTTCTCGGCGTCATCGTCACCGCCCTGTTCATCGCCGGCTTGGTGCTCGGCACCATGCTGGCCGACGGGACCCCGTTCCCGTCACCGTTCGGCGACGCGGCACAGATCGTCGCGTATTTCCAGGACCACGAGCTCGCTGTGCGCGTCGGCGGCACGCTCCAGTTCGCCGCCGCCATCCCCCTCGCCATCTACGCGGCGACCGCCTCGGCCCGCCTGCACCGCCTCGGCATCCGCGCCCCGGGCGCCACCATCGCCCTCGCTGGCGGCCTGCTCGCCGCCGCCTTCATGGCCTTCTCCGGCCTCGTCAGCTGGACCCTCTCCCAGCCGGCCGCGACCACCGACCCCGAGGTCATCCGCCTCCTGCAGCTGCTCGCCTTCGCCACCGGCGGCCCCGGCCACGTGGTGCCGCTGGGCCTGCTGCTTGCCGGGATCGCGGTCCCGGGCCTCCTCGCGGGCCTGCTGCCCCGCTGGCTCGCCTGGGCCGGCCTGGCCATCGCCGCCGTCGCCGAGCTCGCCACGCTGGGCCTCTTACTCGAGCCCGCCACGTACCTGCTGCCGGTCGCAAGGTTCACCGCCCTCGCCTGGCTGATCACCGCGGGCTTCAAGCTCCCGCTCCACCGCCGCTCCAGCACCACCACGTGACAACCGACGGCCCACCCCGGCGCCTCACCGCGTCCGAGCGCGCCGACCGAAGCGATTCGTCACGCCGAGGAACGTTCGCGCGGCACCAGCCGGCATGCGCCTCGCGACGAGCCATCCGAGCGCACTGACCGAAGCCGATCGTTACCCCGGGAACACTCACGCGGTGCCGGACCAACATGCACCTCGCGACCGCGGGCTCCAAGCTCCCGCTCCACCGCCGCTCCAGCACCACCAGGTGACGACCGACGATCCGCCCCGGCGCCTCACCGCATCCGAGCGCGACGACCGAAGCCGGTCGTCACGCCGGGCATGCTCACACGGTGCCGGGCCAACATGCACCTCGCGACGAGCCATCCGAGCGCACTGACCGAAGCCGATCGTCACGCCGGGGAACGCTCGCGCGGTGCCGGGCCAGCATGCGTCTCGCGGCGGGCCGGGGACTCGTGGAGATGTGCAGGGGATCCGTGGAGATGTACCAGTGCTTCGTCACCGACCGGTGGCGGGGACGGAGATGTACACGCAGGCGGTGGGCCTCCTCGCGCAGGTGTTTCACCCCAGCGACCTGCAGGGCGTTCTCCTCCGGCAGCCTCGGTTGATGAGCAACGGGTGTGTCCGCATGGAGGTCTGGAATGCTGCGACCACGGTCCGGATCGACGTGTCCGCCGCCAACGGCAACCAGTCGACGGTGCGGATCCCGTACGCCGGGTGAGTTCGGCCTGAGGTGAGTTCGTCCTGCATGGCTGGCCAGGAACGAGTCAGTGCCGGCCCGCCATGTCTCAGGCTGACCGGCACCGCTGCTGGGATTCACGCATCTGTTGTTGCTGTCGTTCAGGAGGCGGCGATCCCGGCCGGGCCGTCCTGGACCACGGTCGCCTGGGCGAACGCCGAGTCCAGCTGGGCACGCAGCGCTTCGAGCTGGTGGAACTCGCTCGAGGACGCCGACTCCGAACCCTCGGCGGCGAACACGTGGTCCGTCTCGGCCGACGAGTGGTCGTAGGAGGTGAAGTCCGACTCCTCGTACCGCGCACCGCTCGGGTCCGTGTACGACACCTGGTGACCCTGATCGAACGACGTCGACTCAGCCGCCGCGTGGTCCTGCTCGTACACCCCGAACTGCGAGTCGTAGCTGCTCTCACTCGCGTCGACCTGGTGCAGCTGGTCCAACGCCTCGTGCTGCTCGCCGGTCTCGATCTCGCCGTACTCGCTCATCTCAAATCCCTTTATGTATGTCGGTGGTTCGCGAAGTGTTCCTTGCGATGCACCAAACATTACGGAGCCGCTGACCTCGCCGAATCACGGAAACGTGCCAGCGCCGCCGGGCCCGGGTCAGTGGGAATCGCGGCTGACCTGGGGGCCGGAGGAGCCGAGCAGGAACGAGCAGTCGGCGCCCGTGTCCGCGCCGAGGACGGTGTCGACGTAGAGGCGTTCCCAGCCGCGAGTGGGGCGAGCCAGGGCGTCGAGGAGCGCCTGGGACGGCGGGCGGGCGTCGAGCTCGGCCTGGGGCACGTCGACGGTGAGTGTGCGGCCGGGGACGTCCAGGACGATCATGTCGCCGGTGCGGATGCGGTTGAGGGGGCCGCCGGCCGCGGCCTCGGGGGCGACGTGGAGGACGACGGTGCCGTACGCGGTGCCGCTCATCCGGCCGTCGCAGATGCGGACCATGTCGCGGACGCCGGCGCGCAGGAGCTTCTCGGGCAGCGGCATGTTGGACACCTCCGGCATGCCCGGGTAGCCCTTCGGGCCGCAGCCACGCAGTACAAGAACAGTCGACGCATCCACGTCCAGCAGCGGGTCGTCGATGCGGGCGTGGAAGTCCTCGATGGAGTCGAAGACGAGCGCCGGGCCGCGGTGCTGGAGCAGGGCGGGCGTCGCGGCGGCGGGCTTGATGATCGCGCCGGCGGGGGCCAGGTTGCCGCGCAGCACAGCGATCCCGGCGGCAGGCAGTACAGGATCCACTCGCGGCCGGATGACCGAGTTGTCCCAGATGGACGCGCCCTCCAGCGACGACACGAACGGCGCGCCGGTGACGGAGAGCGCAGCGGGCGACAGCAGGTCCAGCACCTCGGACAGGACCGCGGCGAGGCCGCCGGCCCGATGGAGGTCCTCCATGAGGAACCGCCCCGCCGGCTGCAGGTCCACCAGCAGCGGCACGCCGGCGCCGATGCGGTCGAAGTCGTCGAGGCACAGCGGTAC
Organism: Dactylosporangium sp. NPDC006015; assembly: GCF_040614215.1. Lineage (NCBI taxonomy): Bacteria > Bacillati > Actinomycetota > Actinomycetes > Micromonosporales > Micromonosporaceae > Dactylosporangium > Dactylosporangium sp. NPDC006015. The sequence goes on along the minus strand of NZ_JBEXUD010000019.1, from coordinate 139,957 downwards.
ACCCAGACGACCGGCGATCGCGAGCAGATGCACCACGGCGTTGGTGGACCCGCCCGTCGCCGCGAGCGTGACGATCGCGTTGTGGAAGGACTCGGCGGTCATGACGGTCGACGGGCGGCGCTCGGCGTGCACGAGGTCGACGGCGAGCCGCCCCGACGCGTGCGCGCGGGCGAGCAGGCGGCTGTCGGCGGCGGGGATGCCGGCGGTGCCGGGCAGCGTCATGCCGAGCGCCTCGGCGAGCAGGCCCATGGTCGACGCGGTCCCCATCGTGTTGCAGTGCCCGCGGCTGCGGATCATCGACGACTCGGAGTCCAGGAAGCCTTGCGAGGTGAGCGTCCCCGCCCGTACCTCCTCCGACAGCCGCCAGACATCGGTGCCGCAGCCGAGCGGCGTGCCCCGGAAGGTGCCGGTGAGCATCGGGCCGCCGGGGACGACCAGGGCCGGCAGGTCGACCGACGCGGCCGCCATGAGCAGCGCCGGGATCGTCTTGTCGCAGCCGCCGAGCAGGACCACGCCGTCGATGGGGTTGGCGCGCAGCATCTCCTCGATCGCCATCGCCGCCATGTTGCGCCACAGCATCGCGGTCGGGCGGACCTGGGTCTCGCCGAGGGAGACGACGGGCAGGTTGTGCGGGACGCCGCCGGCCTCCCAGACGCCGCGGGCGACGTGCTCGGCGACCTCGTCGAGGTGACGGTTGCACGGCGTCAGGTCGGAGGCGGTATTGGCGATCGCGATCTGGGGCCGGCTGCCGTCGAGCGCGTCGGCCGGCAGGCCGCGCCGCATCCAGGCGCGGTGGATGTACGCGTTGCGGTCGTCGCCGGCGTACCAGTCGGCGCTGCGCAGTCGTGTCATGGCACCTGCTTCGGCGGAAGATGGGGAACGTGCGCGCATTCGTCATCATCGGGCCCGGCCGGGCCGAGGTCCAGGACGTCCCGGAACCGGTCGCCGGGGCGGGACAGGTCGTCGTCGACGTGGAGCGCGCCGGCGTGTGCGGCACCGACGTCGAGTTCTTCACCGGCGAGATGTCGTACCTGCACGACGGCCAGGCCGAATACCCCATCCGGATCGGGCACGAGTGGTCCGGCGTGGTCCGCGAGGCCGGCCCCGGCGTCGACGCGGGCTGGGTCGGCCGGCGTGTCACGGGAGACACCATGCTCGGTTGTGGCGGCTGCTTCAGGTGTACGAGCGGGCGCCAGCATCTCTGCGCGCACAGGCACGAGATCGGCATCCGCCACGGGTGGCCCGGTGCCCTCGCCGAGCGGCTCCTCGTCCCGGCCCGGGCGCTGCAGGCGCTGCCGCCGCAGGTCGGGCCGGCGCTCGGCGCGCTCGTCGAGCCCGGCGGCAACGCCCTGCGCGCGGTCCGCGGCGCCGGCGTCCGGGCCGGTGAGCGGCTGCTCGTCCTCGGGCCCGGCACCATCGGGCTGCTCGTCGCGCAGATCGCCGCCGCGCAGGGCGTCGAGGTGCACCTGCTGGGCGTGACGGCCGCGTCGGTCGAGTTCGCCCGCGGGCTCGGCTGCGGCGCGGTGTGGACCGCCGCCACGCTGCCGGCGCTGCGCTGGGACGCGGTCGTCGACGCCTCCAACGCGGCGACGTCGCCGGCGGCCGCGCTCGACCTCGTGGAGCCGGGCGGCCGGGTCGTGTACATCGGGCTGTCCGGCACACCGAGCCTGCTCGACTCGCGGACCCTCGCGTTGAAGGACGTGACCGCGGTCGGCGTGCTCAGCGCGTCCGGCGGGCTGGCCGGCACCGTCGAGCTGTACGCCTCCGGGGCCGTCGACCCGCGCCCCCTGGTCGCGGCGACGATCGGCCTGTCGGAGGCGGCGGCCGCCCTGTCCCCCGCCCGGCCGGCCGCGTGGGGCGCCGCCCCGAAGGTCCACATCGACCCTTCCCTGTGACGCGTCGTCCACAAGCACCCCGTTGTCCACAGGGCACACCGGCCAGGGCAGCATCGGGCGGCGGGGAACCGCTAACCTGTGGCACGTGCGGCAACTTCGACGGATCGGCGTTCGGGCGGTCGCCGGGCTGCTCGCGACCTGTGCGCTGGTCGTGACCCCGGTCCCGTTCGCGGCGCCCCAGATGGCCGTCGCGGCGCCGTCGGCGTGCGGGGCGACGTTCCCCAACAAGCTCACCGAGACCCCATGGCCCCTCAAGCGCCTGCACCCCGAGCTGGCCTGGCCGATGACGAAGGGTGAGGGGGTCATCGTCGCCGTCATCGACTCCGGCGTGTCGACCACGCACCCGTCGCTGAAGGACCAGGTCCTGCCCGGCAAGGACTACGTGCAGCCCGGCGGGGTCGGCGACTGCGACCAGGCCGCACACGGCACGTTCGTGGCGGGGATCATCGCCGGGCTCCGCTTGCCCGGCAACGGGTTCTACGGTGTCGCGCCCGCCTCGAAGATCCTGCCGATCCGCGTCCTGGAGGACGACCGGAGGAGCTTCGACCAGGAGCTGCCCAACACCATCGCCGACGCCATCGACTACGCCGTCGACCACGGCGCCGGCGTGATCAACCTGTCGCTGGTGACGCAGCCGACGCCGAAGCTCGCCGCGTCCGTCGCCCGCGCCCTGAGCCGCAACGTCATCGTGGTCGCCGCCGCCGGCAACGACGGCGCCAACACCAACGCCAACCAGCCGGCGTATCCGGCGGCGTATGACGGCGTGATCGCGGTCGCCGGCGTCGACGAGCAGGACAAGCACGTGTCCACGTCCACGTCCGGTGACTACGTCGACGTCGCCGCGCCCGGCGTGAACATCGAAGGCCCGGCACCGCAGGGCGGCGGGTTCGGCATGCGGACCGGCGGCGGGACGAGCTTCGCCGCGCCGTATGTCGCCGGCACCGCGGCCCTCCTGCGCGCCTACTACCCCGAGATGACGCCGCAGCAGATCGCGGACCGGATCACCGCCACCGCCGACCAGCCGCCCGGCGGCCGCGACCCGCAGGTCGGGTTCGGCACCGTGAACCCGTACCGTGCCGTCGCCGCCCTCCTCGACGGCGCCGCCCCACCCGAGACCACCCGTCAGGGCGGCGCCGGCCTCGGCCCCGAGAGCGCCCGGTCGGCCGCGGAGTCGTCGCTGCCGGCGATCTGGGTCGCGTTCGCCGCGGTGGTCACGACCGCGCTGATCTGGTCCGGCCTGCTCGTGCAACGCGCCCGCCGCAGGCTCCACGGCGCCCCCGCGGCAGCGGCCGGTCACCAGGAGCCCCGCCGCGCCGGACAGGACCGGTTCGAGCCGACGATCGGCCCGATGAACGTCCGCCCCCCGACCGTCCACCGCACCCAATCCTCCCGCGGCCTGGCCAACGCCTCCCGCTCCCTGAGCATGCCAACCTCCTCCAGCGGCGGCCGCTGACCCTCCCCCAACGGACACCCACGACCCCCTCGCCACCGTTCGTGCGGCGCCCGTACGACCCGTCGCCACCCACACGCCCGTCGGTTCATGTCCGCTGGTACAGGTCCGGGTCGCCCGACCCCGCGTGAGGGCATGAGCTACGTCCGGCCGCGATCGACGTGCCACCCACTCAAGCAGCATTCCCGTGCCCGCGTTGGTCTTCAGACATCGGCACGAGACCCGGCCGCCGCCCAGGCCACGATCGCCGCCCCACCCACCTGCAAACTTGGCGTTGTCGGCCGCCCGGTGCACCGTTGTCTTGTCGGCCTGCGCAGGGTCTGCGGTCAGCCGGGTATCGGCCACGCGTGTGGTCGTTGGTGGTGTGGAGGCCGTACCACCACGTCGCTAGCCCGAAGCGAGCGCCTTCTCGGCATGCGTGACGAGGTCGGCCTCGGTGATGGCCGGATCGAACTCGGCCGCGTCGTGCAGTTCCAGGAACGCGACCAGTGCGGTGGAGCGCGGTGACGCCTTCGACCGCCGGTTCCACGGCGTCGGGAACTCGCAACTGGCGGCGAACCCCTCCGACCACGCCGTGCGAATGCGGTCATCGGTCCGGGACGAGCGTTCGAACGCGACACCGGCGCCGAGACCCAACTCGTCGACCATCGCGCGGTACCGGTGCTCCAGCAGCATGTTCTCGTTACGGAGCACCGCCTCGATACGTTCCGCCGTGGTGGTACGGCCCGCCGCCGCGGACCACGCGGCCAGATCGACGGCGAGCCGGTGGTGATCGGCCGGCGGCTGCTCGGGGCCGGGCGACCGCAGGGTGTTGAAGATCTCGTGGTCGAAGCCGCAGTCCTGCCGCCCTTCGTCGACCAGATGCGCGGTCCACGAAGGGCCGCCGGGGACATCGGCCGCCATCTGCGCACAGGCGGTGTCGGAGATCCAGGCGGCCAGGACCGGCGCACCGGTCGCGGCGGCGATCGGCCCTGGACCGGCCCCGACGGTGGGCCACTGGTGGGGCCAGACGGTCATCTCGGCCATCTGCCAACCGTCCCCGAACAGCACGAGATTGAAGCAGCCCGTGCCGAACGCGCTACAAACCTCCGGCAGCAGCGGCAACGGGGTCGTGGACCTGGCGACGACGATCGAGTGGTGGGTGCTCACGAGCGGAGCATAGGTGTCACGCCCGAACGTGGGCGGCGGGTGGATCCGTTGGGATCTCACCCGCCGGGGGCGGCAAGTCAGCGTTGGTCTTGCGGTGGTTCCCAGCGGGGTGGGCGGGGTGGCTGTGGGGGGTGGCCGGTTGTCGGGAACTCGGTGGTGCCGTTCGACTGGTCGCCGGGGGCGGGGAACTGTGCGGTGGGCGGGCGGTTCGGGTCGTGGGTTTGACCGGCTGGTGGCTGGTGACCTGTGATCGCCTCGGTTTGGTAGCCGGCCGGGGTCACGGGGCCGGTCTGGTAGCCGGCGGGCGGGTGCTGGCCTGTCACGGGTCCGCCTGGGTACTGGCCGGTGATGGATCCGGTCGGTGGATACGTCTGCGGCGGGTGACCGGGCCGGCCGAACTGCCCAGGGGCGCCGGGGGGACCGGACGGGCCCCGCGCACCGAACTGGCCCGGAGCGCCAGGTGGACCGGGTGGGCCGAAGGGGCCCGTGGCGCCGGGTGGGGGGTAGCCGCGGGCTGCGGCGGCGGTGCGTTCGCGGCGGCGGTTCATGGCGCGGAGGGGCAGGACGATGGCGAGGACGAGGATGGTGAGGCCGACGAGGGCCACGCCGGCCACGATGGCCGCTCGGGTCGCCGGGGTGCCGGGGCCGTCGTCGATGTCGCCGGAGCCGCCGGTGGCGCCCGGGGCCGCGCTCGCCGTGCCGGCGGAGATGGGGCCGAGGGGGTCGGCGGTCACTGCCGGTACATCGGCCGAAAGCGCGGCAAGAGGGTCGATGAGACCGAAGCCGAACCGGTCGTCGCGGCCTGCGGGGCCCTTGTCGACGGCGGTCTTGAAGAGGCGGTTGACGACGTTGGCCGCGTCGAGCTTCGGGTACTTCGACCAGATCAGGGCGAGCGCGCCGGAGACCATGGCGGTGGCGCTGCTCGTGCCGGAGCCGGTGCCGTAGCCGGACGGGGCGACCTTCTTCGGGAGGGTGCTGATGATGTCCTGGGCCGGCGCCGCGATCTCCATGGTGTCGTCCTGCAGCGCGCCGCTCCACAGGTTGCCGTCGCGGTCGGTGCCGTTGACCGTGATGACGCCCGGGTAGCTGCCTGGGTGCGGCACGTGGTCGTCGCCCTGGGTCGAGTTGCCGCCGGCGGCGACGAGGATGGCGCCCTTGGAGCGGGCGTAGGCGATGGCGTCCTCGTCGGCCTTCAGCTGTGCGCCCTTGCCGCCGAAGGACATGTTGATGATTTTCGCGCCGTGGTCGACCGCATACCGGATGGGCTCGTTGATGCTGCCCGTGAAGGGCACCGGCAGCGCGACCGGAAGGATCTTCGCCTTGGGCGCGATGCCGAGCATCTGCATGTTGCTGTTGCCGCCCCGCGCCGCGATGATGCCCGCGATGAGCGTGCCGTGACCGTTCGGGTCGTCCCAGCCCTTCTCGCTGGTGCTGCCGAGCATGCCGGTCCCGGGCAGGACGGCGCCGTTGAGGTCGGGGTGGCCGGCCTCGACCCCGGAGTCGATGACGGCGACGACGACCCCGTCGCCCTGCGAGACCTTCTGCGCCTGGGTCAGCTTCAGCGAGCTGATCCACCACTCCCGCTCCCGCACCGAGTCGGCGTGGGCCGCCTGCGGCGCGACGATCCCCGCGCCGACGCCGCCGGACACGCCGAGCAGGACCCCGGCGGCGACCACGGCCGCCATCCGCTGCACGACCCGCCGCACCGGGGCGGTCCGGGAAAACGTCGGCACAGGGGTCAGCCCAGCACCGAGGGTGGCGCTTCGCTGTCGGAGCCCCACGGGTCGTCGTCCTCTTGGAGCCACGTCGTGTGGTCCTCGCCCTCTCCATGGCCGGCGCCGCCTGCGGCACCGGGCATCATTCCTCCGCGGAAGCCTCCAGCGCCGCCACGGCCCGCGCCGGCACCGGCGCCACGGACGCCGCCCTTGCCCGCGCCCGCTCCGGTGACGTTACGCCCCGCGCCACGGCCGGCACCCGCGCCGGCCATACCCGGCATCATGCCCATGCCGCCGATGCCGCCGCCCGCGCCCGGGCCACGGCCGAGACCGCCCGCGCCGAGACCACCGGCGCCGAGCCCGCCGCCGCCGGGGCCGATGCCGCCGATGCCGGGGCCGAGACCGCCCGCGCCGGGGCCGGCGCCCGTGATGCCGCCACCGCCGACGCCGGCCAGGCCGCTGCCAGGCAGGTCGTCGGGGTCGTAGCCGCTGCCGCCGCCAGGGTTGGTCAGGTTGGGGTCGCCGATGCCGCCGGGGCCGGTCATGTCGTCGACGCCGGGGACGCTGCCGCCGGGGATGCCGCTGCCACCGCCGGGCATCTTGGCGTTCGGCATGCCGCCCGCGCCGCCGCCTCCGCCGCCACCGCCGAACGTGTCCGGGTTGAAGGGCTCGCGCGGGTCGGTGTAGTCCACCGGGTTGGTGCCCGGGATCGAGTCCATCGTGCGGACGTGCTTGCCCGCCAACTCGTGGTAGGCCTGCTTGGCCTTGTCGTCCTGGGAGGAGATCCAGTCGCGCAGCTTGTTGGACGCCCAGTCCCAGGTGAAGAACTCGCGCGCCTCGTCGAACCACTTGTTGCCGTACACCGGCAGCAGATGCTGATAGATCGAGTTGGGGCCGAACGCGTCGGAGATCATGCCGCTGTCGATGTAGCCCTGCTTCGCCGCCATGACCTCGTGGATCATGTCGTCGGGAATCGGGATCTTCGCGATGGCGCCTTCCAGGTCGCCGGCGGCGAGGTGCAGGTAGTGCGGCAGGTTGCTGTGGTCGTCGCGGACGGTCTGGACGCTGGTGATCATCGTGGTCAGGTGGTTGCGGTATTCCTCGCCACCCGGGCCCTTCCAGGTCTCCAGGTCCGCCTGAACCGCCTTCAGCACGCGCTCGACCTCGCCGAGGCGGGTCAGCAGCGCGGTCCACTCGTCGGCCGCCTGCCTGACACGCGCGGGGCTGCCGGGGATGACGACCATCGCGATGACGTCCTCCCAGGAGGGGTCGCCCTCGTTGGCGTACGAGTCGCCGAACCAGCCGCCGTCGTTGGCCGCCGCGGGTTTCGAGTACGTCGAGCTGGTGACGTCGAGGTTGGTCTCATCGCCCATGTGCCCTAGACCTCCGTGGTCCCGGTGCCGGAGCCGCCGTGCTGCTGCCCGTCGAACGAGCCGGGCGCCAGGGTCGTCGTGTGGGACGTGATCGTGCGCGGGTCCTGCGCGGCCGGGGCCGTCTCGTTGCGGTTGTCCACCGCGGTCTGGTCGATCGGCGTGTATGTGCCGGCGTCGAGGAGCTTCTTGATGTCCGCCATGTTGGCGTGGTTGCGGTCCTCGGTGGTGCGGTAGTTCTTCGCGATCCGCTCCGTCGGGCCGATCATCTTGCCGAGGTGCTTCGCGAGCTCGTGCAGCGACTTGTTCACCGACTTGTACGCCCCGTCGGCCTTGGCCTGGATGCCGAACGCGCTGTAGAAGCCGCCGAAGGGTGTCGCCTGCCCGTTGAGCTTCATGTCGACGTCCTCCATGTTGAGGCCGGACATGTCCAGGTGCTCGCGGATGTTGGTCATCTGCCCGATGCAGTACGTCTCGACATAGCCCTGCAGCTCCTTCAGGAGTGCGGGCAGCTTGTCGATCTGTTCGACGTTGACATCGGAGTCCTTGGGCAGGGACGGTTCCCCCATGGCGCCTTCCTCTCGAACTGCGGACCGCGCTTGGTCATGAAACAGGTCATGAGACAGGATCGGCGTGGCACCCGCGGTGCCACGCCGATCCGACCAGATGCAGCGGTCGTGGCTACGATTACCAGACCTGAGCGTTGTTCATCTCGGTCGTGATGTAGTTGGCGCGGGCGATCCCCACGGCGCCACCGATCTCGTTGAGCAGGTTGTTCATGTCCTGGACGGCCGAGTCCCACTTCGCCTGGTGGGCGTTGTAGGCCTCGCGGTCCTTACCGTCCCAGGTCATGTTCTGCAGCCGCTGGCGCAGCGTGTCCAGCTCGGTGTCGATCGTCTTGGAGATGCCCTGGATGGTCTGCGAAGCAGTCTCCATCTGGGCGTAGTTCGTCTGGAAGTACGACATCCCTAGTCCCTGCCTCTCAGGCCGTCAGTAGTTGAGTGAGTTGCCGTACTTGTTCATCATCGCCGCCTGCTGCTCCTCGTTTGCCTGGTGCGTGTTGGCACCCTTGTCGAGGAGGTCGGCGATGTCGCTGAGGGCGGTGAGCAGCTTCACCGAGTCCTGGTCCCAGCGGGTCATCACCTGCGCGAAGCCGGACGAGGCCTCACCCTTCCACGCGGCGACGAGATCATCGATCGCGCCCCGCAGGTCGTTCAGCTTGCCGTTGACGGTGTCGTGCGTGGCACGAACGTCCTTCGCGGCAGCGTGCATGGTCGCTGCATCGACTCTCGTCGGCTGCGTCACGCCAATTCACCCCTTCTCAGTCCGTCCCGCGGGACAAGGCACTTGGAAAGCCCCCGTACGGTGGCACCGCGGTCATCGACGATGGTGTTTCCCCTGCGACGGTATCGGAGACCCGCAAGATTGCGCAGCCCTGAACCGCCAACATCATGGCACAGGATCGATCCAAGCGGTCTGGACGAGCTGCCTGCCGTCGCTTCTGCGCACGAGGGTACCGCGCCCCGGCGGCTGCGGGCTGGGCCGCAGGTCACCGAACAGCGGGCCTTCCTCGCGGCTGCCGGACATCAGGAAACCGGGCGCGTCCAGCTCGCGCAGGCGCTGGATGACCGGCTCGTACAGGGCGCGTGACGCACCACCGACGCGCCTGGTGAGGATCACGTGCAGGCCCACGTCCCGCGCCTGCGGCAGCAGCTCCATGAGCTGGGTGAGCGGGTTGTTGCCGGGCAGCGCCACCAGGTCGTAGTCGTCGACCAGGACGTACAGGTCGGGCCCCCGCCACCAGCTGCGGTTGCGCAGCTGCTCGGCGGTGACGTCCGGCCCCGGGAGGCGGTCGTTGATGGCGCCCCGGATGTTGGGCATCATCTCGTTGAGCGCCGAGTGCGACGGCGCGTAGTCCAGCAGGTACTCGCGGTCGACGACGCCGAGCAGGCCGCGGCGGAAGTCGGCGACGAACAGCCGCGCCTCGTGCGGTGTCTTCGTCTCGATGATGCTGCGGGCGATGAGCCGCATCAGCGAGGTCTTGCCGGACTCGGCGTCGCCGAGGATCAGCAGGTGCGGCTCGGCGGCGAAGTCGAGGTGCACCGGCGCGAGATGCGTCTCGTTGATGCCGATCGCCACGCCGGGCACCGCGGGTCGCTGCTCGACCAGCTTCGCGAGCTCCACCCGCGGCAGCATCTTGGGCAGCAGCCGCACCGGCGGCGCGGGCTGGAACGGCCAGCCCTCACGGACCCGCCGGACCAGCTCCGCGGCGCCCGCGGCCAGGTCGTCGACGCCCTCGCCGCCCTCGATGCGGGGCAGCGCGGCGAGGAAGTGCAGCTTGTCGTGGGTGAGGCCGCGGCCGGGGGTGCGCTCCGGCACGTTGACCGCGGAGCGCCGGTCGATCTCGGACTCGGTCGGGTCACCGAGCCGCAGCTCGATGCGGGTGCCGAGCAGGTCGCGGAGGTTGGTGCGGACCTCGCCCCAGCGGTTCGCGGCGAGGACGACGTGGATGCCGAAGCCGAGGCCGCGGGCCGCGACCGAGGTGATGCGGGCCTCGAGCTCCTCGTAGTGCTCGCGGATCGCGCTCCAGCCGTCGACGACCAGGAACACGTCGCCGAACGGGTCGTCGGTGACCTCGCCGGCGTTGCGGGCCCGCCGGTACGAGGCGATCGAGTCGACGGCGAGCTCGGTGAACCGGGCCTCCCGCTCGTCGAGCAGCGCGGTCACCTCGGCGACGGTGCGCCGCACCGCCTCGCCTTCCCGCCGGCCGGCGACGCCGCTGACGTGCGGCAGGCCGGCCAGGGACCGCAGGGCGCCGCCACCGAAGTCGAGGCAGAAGAACTGGACCTGCCACGGGCTGTGGGTGAGCGCGAGCGAGCTGATCAGCGTGCGCAGCGCGGTGCTCTTGCCCGACTGGGGGCCGCCGACGAACACGACGTTGCCGGCGGCGCCGTCCAGCTCCACGACGAGCGGGTCCCGGCGCTGCTCGAACGGCCGGTCGACCAGGCCGACCGGGGCGGACAGCCGGCCGGTGCCGGGCCAGCCGGTCGCGACGAGGCCGCGGCGCTCGTCGACGGTCAGCGCGCCGAGCAGCTCGCCGAGGGTCGCCGGCTCGCCGAGCGGCGGCAGCCACACCTGGTGCGCTGGGGCGCCGCGGCCGCGCAGTTTGCCGACGATGACGTCGAGCATGCTCTCGCCGCGGCCGGACTCGATCTCCGGCTCCTCCTCCGGCTCGTCCGCGGGCAGCACCGGCACGGGGATGTGCTGGGTGCCGTACGGCACGATCTGCATCCGCACCGTCGCCTGCGACCTGGGGACCAGGCCCGCCTGGCGGTAGGTGCCGGACACGTACGCGGCCCGGAAGCGGGTCATCGTCGTCGTGTCGGTCTTCAGGTAGCCGTGGCCGGGGGCGCTCGGCAGCTCGTACGCGTCGGGGACGCCGAGGACGACGCGGCTCTCCACGGCCGAGAACGTGCGCAGGCCGACGCGGTAGGAGAGGTGGGTGTCCAGGCCGCGCAGGCGGCCCTCCTCGAGGCGCTGGCTGGCCAGCAGCAGGTGCACGCCGAGGGACCGGCCGAGGCGGCCGATCATCACGAACAGGTCGATGAACTCCGACTTCGCCGCGAGCAGTTCGCTGAACTCGTCGCAGATGATGAGCAGGCTCGGCAGCGGCGCCAACTGCTCGCCGGCGAGGCGCGCCTTCTCGTACTCGAACCGTGACACGTAGTTGCCGGCGGCGCGCAGCAGCTCCTGCCGGCGGACCATCTCGCCGTTGAGCGCGGCCTGCATGCGGTCGACCAGCGGCAGCTCGTCGGACAGGTTCGTGATGACGGCACTGGTGTGCGGCAGCACGTCCAGCGACGCGAACGTCGCGCCACCCTTGAAGTCGACGAGGACGAAGTTGAGCTCCTCCGACGAGTGCGTGATCGCCAGGGACACGACGATGGTGCGCAGCAGCTCGCTCTTGCCGGAGCCGGTCGCGCCGATGATCAGGCCGTGCGGCCCCATGCCGTCCTGCGCGGACTCCTTGAAGTCCAGGTCGACGGGCTGCCCGTCGGGGCCGACGCCGATCGGCACCCGCAGCTTCTCGCGGTTGGGCCGGGGGCGCCAGGTGAGCAGCGGGTCGACGGCGGCGGCGTCGCCGATGCCGAGCAGGTCCGGCAGCTCGATGCTGCGCGCCAGCGGCTCCTCCGACGTCGTCTGCTGCGACAGCCGGAACGGTGCCAGCTGCCGGGCGAGGCCCTCGGCGGCGACCACGCTGAGCCGGTCCGGCCGGCCCAGCGGCGTGACCTTCTTGCCCTGGTCGGCGGCGATCTGCTCGGCGGTCACCTGCAGTGACAGCAGCCAGCGGCCCGAGTCACGCGGCACCGTGCCGGACAGGTCGACGACCGTGGTGCCCTGCAGGCCGATGCCGAGCAGCTGGCAGGTGGGAGCGACCTCGCCGCCGTCGACGACCACGATCAGGTGCGGCGCGGTGGTCAGCGGGCGCAGCTCGGGCGCGAACCTCGACCGGCTGTGCAGCTCGTCCTCGAGCACCTCCTCGAGGTCCGTCATCGAGTCGAACATGAGCCGCACCGCGCCGGCCGCGTCGGTCTGCCGATCGTGCTGGGCGTGCGGCAGCCACTTGACCCACTCCCACTCCCCGCGCCGCTCCGGCGCCGCGACGACCGCGATCTTCACGTCGTCGGGCGAGTGCAGCGTCGCGAGCTGGCACAGCATCGACCGGACCAGATCCGTCACGACCTGCCGGTCGCCGCGGGGCACGACCCGGCTGAACGAGCGCGCCGACACCGCGATCGGCAGGTCCGGCACCGTCTGCCGGGCGCGGATGAACCGCCGCAGCGCGATCGCCGTCATCGGCTCGAGGTCCTCGACCGGCTTCGTCTCCGGCGGGATGATCGAGACCGCGAGCCGCTGCGCGCCGAGCGCGATCCGCACCTGCCCGAAGTCGTCGTCGGTCGCGCGCCGCTCCCACCGGCGCTTCGACGCCGCCACCGCCCACAGCACGTCCGGCGCCGGGTGCTGCCACAGCAGCGCCGCCCGCTGCTGCGCCGCGGCCCGCCGGGCCTGCCGCCGCACCTGGGCGAGGTAGCGCATGTAGTCGCGGCGCTCCGCGTCCAGCTCGGCCTTCGAGTCGCCGCCGCCGGAGTTCATCGACCCGATCGCCATGCCGATCATCGACACGCCGAAGAGCCCGCCGACGATCCACATCATGGGGCCCGAGCCGCGACCGCCGCCGGTGTACAGGAAGGCCATCGCGCCCACGCCGCAGACCATCGGCAGGATCATCAGCAGTTGCCCGAAGCCCTTCGGCAGCCGCTCCGGAAGCTCCGGCGGCGACTCCAGCAGCAGCTCGCCGCGGGGCAGCTGAGGCCCTGGACGGCGGGGTGGCCTGCGGAAGACGACGGTGCTCACGTGTCTCCTCCTGTACGGCGCGGCGCCGTGATCGCACCCGGAGGGGCAGGGCGGGGCACCGCGTGATGCGGCCATCGTATGTAGTCTGCCCAGGACGCGATGACCCGCAGTTGCATTGCGGGCGTCGGGGCGGCTCCGATCGAAGGGATCTGTGACGTGGCCACTACGACCGGCGGCGGGATGAGCCGGGTGACGATCGTCGCACCGAAGACCCGGGTCGACCTCGCGCTGCCCTCGGACGTGCCGCTCGCCGATCTGTTGCCGACCGTGCTGCGGTACGCCGGTGACGGCCTCGCCGACGACCCCGCAGGACGGGACGGCTGGGTGCTGTCGCGGCTCGGCGGCGCGCCGATGCCCATCGACCGCACGCCGATCCAGCTGGACGTCGAGGACGGCGAGATGCTGTACCTGCGACCCCGCGGCGACGAGTTCACCGAACCCATCTTCGACGACGTCGTCGACGCCGTCGCGACCTCCACGCAGGACCGCGCCGGGCGCTGGCGGCCCGCCTCGACCCGCCGCTTCGGCCTCACCGTCGGCGTCGCCACCCTCGTCGTCGGCGCCGTCATGGTCCTGTTCTCCGGCCCGCCGCAGCTGCCCGCCGGCATCGTCGGCGTCGGCGTCGCGGCCCTGCTCCTGGCCACCGCCGCGGTGCTGTCCCGGGCCCTGCGCAACAGCCGGACCGGCGTCGTCTTCGGGATCGTCGCGCTCGCGTACGCCGGCGTCGGCGGCCTGCTCCTGCTCGCCGGCGACCACAGCCTCACCGACCTCAGCGCCGCCAACGTTCTCGTCGCGGGCACCGCGATCCTGCTCGCCTCCGCCGTCGCCACCGTCGGCGTGGCCTCCGCCGTCGCCGTCTTCCTCGGCACCAGCATGGCGGCCGTCGCCCTGTGCGCCGCCGCCCTCGTCTGCATGATCTGGGACGCGTCCCCGGCCGCGGCGGCCGCCGTCGTCGCCGCCCTGACCTTCTCGACGCTGCCGCTGATGCCGATGCTCTCCTACCGGCTGGCCGGCCTGCCCATCCCGTCCGTGCCGACCGACGCCGCGGACATCCGCACCGACACCGAGATGGTCTCCAGCCGGCAGGTCCTCGCCCTCAGCGAGCGCGCCGACGAGATCCTCGCCGGGATGCTCGGCGCCCTCGCCGTCATCGGCGGCCTGGCGTCGCTGACCCTCGCCTGGGACGGCGGCGTGCCCGGCGCGTCCCTCGCCGCCGTGTTCGGCCTGGTCATGGTCGCCCGGGCCCGCTGGTTCATCAGCCGCCGCCAGCGCATCCCGCTGCTCGTCTCCGGCCTGTTCGCCCTCGCGGTCGTCGCCGTCGGCGCCTACGCCGCCGCCGACCAGGTGCTCCGCCTGGCCGTGGGGGTGACGGCGACGCTCGCGGTGGCGGCGGCGGTCATCGCCTACGCGGTGGTCGGCGCCGAGAAGCGCCGGTCCCCGATGTGGGGCCGCGCCCTGGACATCTTCGAGACGATCCTGATCCTGGGCATCATCCCGCTCGCCTTCTGGGTCAGCGGCCTGTACGGCTGGATCCGCACCATCCGCGAGGGCTGACCGCCGCCGGGCCGCACCGCCCCGTGCGGCGCCGCCCGTCAGTACATCGGCCTCGGATGCTGCGTCAGGCCCTGCGGCGCAGGAGGAGCCAGCCGCCGATGCCGGCCACGAGCAGGACGAGGACGCCCGCGCCGCCGGCCACGAGGAGCAGGCTGGGGCCGCTGCCCGTCTCCTTGCCGGCATCGCCGGCGGCGGCGGACTGCGCGGCCAGGGGGTTCGCCGGGACGGCCGGGACGTCGGCGGTGAGGGCCTTCACCAGGTTGAGGCGGCCGTACCCGTAGTCGGGGTCGCGCCCGGGCGGGCCCGCGTCGTCGGCGGTGGCGATCAGGCGCTGGATCACGTCCTTCGCCGGCAGCTGCGGGTACTTGGCGCGGATCAGCGCGGCGGCGCCCGAGACGATCGCGGTGGCGGCGCTGGTGCCGTCGGCGGCCGGGTAGTAGCCGACGACACGGCCGCCGCCGGACGCGGAGACCAGCGGGATCGCCACGCCCGGGGCGGTCAGGACGACCTCGGGGCCGCGGATGGCGCCGGACCAGGCGTTGCCGCTCTGGTCGACGGCGGAGACGGCCACGACACCCGGGAAGCGGGCGGGGGCGATCACGCCGCTGCCGGACGGGAACTCCGCGACGTTGCCGGTGGCCGCGACCACGACGACGTCATGGTCGAGCGCGTAGCGGACGGCGTCCTCGGCGGTGCGGTCGATCACGGTGCCGCCGGTTGAGAGATTGATCACCTTCGCGCCGTGGTCGACCGCCCAGCGGATGCCTTCGGGGATGTTCGTCGGGCCCATCGCGGAGGACCGCGACGCGATGCGGACCGGCAGGATCTTCGACTTCGGCGCGATGCCGAGCAGGTGGTCGGCGCTGCCGCCCTTGGCCGCGATGACGCCGGCCATGCCCGAGCCGTGGCCGTCGTTGTCGGTGCGGAAGGAGCCCGCCTCACCGATGAACGACGTGCCGTCCAGCACCTGGCCGTCGAGGTCGGGATGGCTGCCGACGCCGGTGTCCAGGACCGCGACGACGACCCCGTCGCCCGCCGTGACCTGGTGCGCGGCGGCGACGTCGAGGGTCTTCAGGTACCACTCCCGGTCGCGCATCGTCTCGGCGGACGCCGGCGTGGGCGGCACCAGTACCGGAGCGACACCCGCGGCGACGACGGCCAGGGCCGCGAACACCCGCGCCCTCACTGCGGCGCCCCGAAGAGCTGCTGCTCGATCTGGGTGGTCGCGAGCCGCAGGTACTGCCACGAGCCCGCCTCGTAGACGACGAGGCCGTCCGGCGGGGTGGCCTGCAGCGTCGCGGCCTGCATCGCGTCGAGGCGCATCAGGGTCGCCGCGGCCGCCAGCTGCCGCTCCGTGAGCCGGCGCAGGATCACCACGTCGGCCTCGAACAGGGACTGCGCCACGTACTCGCCGAACCAGCCGGCGACGGTCAGCAGCGCCTGCCACGGGCCGAGGTCCGGCACGCTCAGCGGGTGCCGCTCGGCGACGAAGAGGACCGGCGCGGCGACGGTCCCGGGCAGCTCGACCTTCTGGTACGGCGGCGCGGCGTGGAACAGGTCGGTGCGTCCGGTGACGGACTCGCCGAAGCCGGCCCACAGCGGCTCGTCGGGCGTGTGGACCACGACCCGCGCGCCGATGGCGAGCGCCCGCAGCATCAGCAGCCGCTCGACCCAGCCGCGGTCGATGAGCAGCACCCGGGTCGGCTCGGCCCGGAAGAGCTGCAGCGTCACCGGGTTCTGGTGCTGGTCGAAGCCGAGGACGATGCCGCCCGGGTCGGTGGCGAGGGAGACGCCGCCGACGACGCTCTGGTCGCCGGTGAGCTCCAGCCCTCCGCTGCCGGGTCGCCGCCTCACGGGGTGCCTCCGCCGGTCGGTGCCGACGCGTAGACGGCCGGCTGGTGCTGGCCGTGCATCGGGCGAAGCTTGATACCGAGGGTCTTGGTGTACTCGCGGACGGTGCCCACCGCAGCGGCGAGCCGGTCCGGGGCGGCCATGACCCGCACCACGGTCCGCAGCCCGACGGCGGCGCCGCGGCGGGCTGCGACGACGGACACGGCGAGGTGCTCGGCCGGGACGTTCATCAGCGCCTGTACTGCGGCCGGGTCGAACGGCGCCGGCCACTGCTCGACCTCGAACGCGATGTGCTCCCGGCCCGCGGCGTGCCAGCCCTGCCAGCGCTCGCGGGCGGTGACGGGGGCGCCGTCGGGCAGCCCGTCGAGGCCGCAGGAGGCGTGCACGGCGGCGGTGAGGGCGGCGGCGTCGAGGATCTGGTACGGGACGCCGGCGGTGTTGAGCGCCTTGCCGAGCCGGCCGGCCATCGCGGCGAGCGCCCGGTGGACGCCGTCGACGCCGCCGCCCCGGTCGGCGGCCGCCTCGATCGCGTCGGCCGCGTCGAGCCGCGCCGCGACCCACGTCAGGTGCGCGGCGGGGCCGGTCTGCCGGCCGGTGGTGAGCGCGAGCAGCTCGCGGTAGGAGTTGGCGGCGGCGCTGTTGGGCGCGGGGCCGGTGGCCGGCGCGAGCGTGCGCAGGCTCGCCAGCTGCAGCGCGGACGGGCGGGCGGTGCCCTCGTCGAGCAGCCGCAGCAGGCGGTCGAGGCGCAGCGCCGGGCGCCGCCGGCCGAGGATCTCGTCGGCGCCGCCGACGGCGATGGCGATGAACCAGCCGTCGCGGTCCTGCCCGATGCCGAGCTCGGTGCCGCGGTCGTCGTAGCCGTACACCTCGAACGCGGGGGCGGGCAGGGCCGCGGCACCGGCCTTGCGGCGGCGGCGCATGGCCGCGCGCAGGCCGAGGCTCTGATACACCCAGCGCCCGCCGGACCGGCTCAGCCCGACCGCGAGCGCACCGACGGCGACGGCGGCGCCCACACCGATCGCGACGGGGTTGCCGGAGAACACGGCCGCGCCGACCGCGACGGCCGAGACCTCGATCGCGACGAGCTGGACGGTGCCGAACTCGCCGGGCCTGCCGGAGGCCGGACGCAGCCGCTGCGCCGGGGCGTTGCGCTCCGGTGGACGGCCGCCGGGGATGGGCTGGGGGGCCGGGCCGGGGCCGCCCGCGGGTGGCCTGCCCTGAGCCGTTGCCGATGTCACCTGTTCCCGTGCTCCCTCCGCTGCGACGCGCCCGCCGAGGATCCGGTCCGAGCCGAGGCGCCCACAGTGTACGGGCGGAGCCCCCGCCGCGCGGTCCGCGGTCAGCTCGCACGCCTGGCGCCCGCACGGCGCGAGCCGCGCGGTCCACGGTCCTTGGTTCCGCGGGATCCCGGCGCGGGCCGGGTGCGGTCAGGCCGCGCCGCGCGGTCCTTGGCCAGGCCGCACGGGCGCGGGCCGGGCGGTCCTTGGTCAGGTCGCGCGGGCGCGGGCCGGGCGGTCCTTGGCCAGGCCGCGCGGGCGCGGGCCGGGCGGTCCTTGGTCAGGTCGCCGGCGTGCGGCACCGGCGCGGTCAACGGCGCGGAGCAGGACCGGCTACGATCGCCACTCGGTGATGGGGCAGCCGGGCGCCGCTGGTGCGCGGCCGCGCACGGGGCACGGCGGCAAGGCGGGAGGCGCCAGGCATGGTCGCGCGATACGAACAGGTGCGGGCGTACCGGTTCGTCACGCGCCGGATCGTCTCGGCGATGCTGTCCGGCGAGCCCGAGAGCAACGAACTGCCGGTGCGGCGGCTCGGGATGTCACTGTTCGGCAGCCTGCTCGTCGGCATGATCGTGCTCGCCGTCGTCGGCGTCTACGGCTTCATCAACCCGTCCGGCGGCAAGCCGGAGGAGAACGACATCGTCATCGAACGGGAGAGCGGCGCCCGGTACGTCTTCATCGAGGGCCGCCTGCACCCCGTGCTCAACTTCACCTCGGCCCGGCTGATCGTCGGCAACCCCAGCCCCAAGGTGCGGACCATGTCGCACAAGTCGCTGGTGAGCCTGCCCGTCGGCCCGCCGGTGGGCATCCGCGACGCCCCCGACCCGCCGCCGCCGAAGAACGCGCTCGTCGGCCTGCCGTGGAACGTGTGCGGCGTGAAGGTCTCCGTCGCCGGCACCGCCGGGACCCAGCTCGTGATCGGCCGCACGCCGTCCGGCGGCGTCCCCCTCGGCGACGAGGCGCTGCTGGTGACGACGTCCGCGAGCGGGGATCTGCCGCTGTACCTGCTGTGGCACGACCACCGGCTGCGCATCGCCGAGCGCACGACGCTGACCGCGCTGGAGCTCGCGTCGGTGCGGCCGATGCAGATCGACCGGGCGCTGCTGGACGCGATCACGTCCGGCCCCGACCTGGCGCCGCTGAAGCTGCCCGGCAACGGCCAGCCGAGCGCGAAGAAGGTCGCCGGCTCGACCGCCGACGTCGGCACCGTCTACAAGCAGGGCCAGCAGTACTACGTCCTGACCAAGACCGGGCTGGCGACGATCGGCGAGGTGTCCGCGGCGCTGCTGCTGGCCAGCGGCAAGCCCGCCACGGACATCACCGCGGCGCAGGCGGCGCAGGCGCTCGGCTCGCCGGTGGAGCCGGAGGGCTTCCCGCAGGCGAAGCCGACGATCAAGGACGACACGTCGGAGACCACGGTGTGCGCGCAGTTCGGCGCGGCCGTGGGCAGCGGGCGGCAGACCCTCGGGCTGTCGCTGTTCGGGCCCGGCTCCGAGCAGCTGGCCCTGGACCCCGACCTGTCCAAGCAGCGCACCGGCACGATCGCCGACCAGGTCACGCTGCCCGAGGGCCGCGGCACGCTCGCGCAGGCGCTGCCCGGGGCGGACGGGACGGCGACCGGCACCGTGTACCTCATCACCGACCAGGGCATCCGCTACCCGCTGCAGAACAGCGGCGACGTGCAGGCGATGAAGGCACTCGGGTACGAGGGCGTCACACCGGTCGGGGTGCCGTCGAGCCTGCTGTCGCTGATCCCGCGCGGCCCGGTGCTCGACCCGGAGGTGGCCCGCAAGTTCGTCGTGCCGGCGAGCCCGGCGCCGACGTCGAGCTCGACGAGGACACCGTCGCCGAGCAGCACGTCGAAGGCTCAGTCGTCCCCGTCGGCGACCACGCCGAAGACGCCGGCGAGCCCGTCCACCACGCGGTCGGGCAGGCGCGCGCCGCAGGCCACGCGGGGCGCGCGGCGGCGACAGCGATCGGATAGGGTCGATTTCACTGGTATCGACCCAGTAGCCTGACTTCACGGCACCGAAGACAAGGACGAGGACCGAGACGGGGATCTGATGGGCGACGGCACGAACAGAGTCGACCTCCTCACCCTTGAGGAGTTCCGGAGCCGGCTCGACAGCCGGTTGACCGACGCCAAGGCGCTGGTGCAGAAGCTCAACGGCATGAGCAAGCCGGCGCTGGGCACGTTCCAGGACGCGCACGCCACCCGGGGCGACTACGACCGCGTGCACCGTCAGCACGTGGCCCGGGCCAACCGGCTGGTCTCCGCCATCGAGGCGGCGCAGAGCGCCACGGACAGCATCATCCGCAACTACAAGACCACCGAGTCGCGCAACGCGGCCACGCAGGCCGAGATCCGCCGGGCGCTGGGCGACGTGACCCTCACCCTGGAGGGCCCGACCAATGAGCAATGAGTACACGGCGCACTATGCGGGCAAGAGCCACCGTGAGCTCTACGACCAGCTCATGGCGGGCGACCCCGGGCAGGTCGAGGGCGTGTCCGCCGACTGGCACTCCGCCGAGACGACGGCCCGGCACATCGCCGGCGAGATCGACAAGGACCTGCTGAAGCTCGACTGGGCCGGCGAAGCGGGCACCGAGTACCGCCAGCGCCTCGGCGTGGTGAGCGCCTTCTCCACCGGCCTCGCCGACGACCACGGCACCGTGAAGACCGCGCTGAGCTCGATCGGCGGCGCGCTGCGGGTCGCGCAGAAGAACGCGGACAACCCCGAGGACACCGACGACAACGACAGCATGTGGGGCGGCGCCGCGGGCGGTGGCGCCATCGCCGGCCTGCCCGGCGCGCTCATCGGCGGGTACCTGGGGCACCAGCGCGACGAGCAGCAGAAGAAGGAAGCGCAGCAGCGCATGGTCACGCTGATGTCCAACCTCGCCGCCGACTACGCCGTCAACAACAACGCGGTCATGGACCCGCTGCCGCCGCCGATCGGCCTGCCGGGCGGCGACCCGCACACCGAGGTCGACCCGAAGGGCGGCCCAGGCGTCCACTCCCCGTCCGGCGGCCCCGGCGTGCACGCGCCCGGCAGCGGCAAGACCAACACCACCGACACCGTCGTCCCCGTGTCGACCGGTCCCGGCGGCGGCCCCGGCGCCGACCCGTCGCAGACGCAGACCGGCACGTCGCTGCTCGGCGTCGAGACCGGCGTCATCGGCGCCGGCGCTCTCCTCGGTGGCACCGCCCTCGCCGGCCAGATCGTCTCGGTCGGCGGCTCCGGCAGCGTGCCCGGCCTCAGCATCGGCACCAGCCTCGCCAGCACCGTCCCCGCCGGCGGCCTCCTCGGCCAGCCGGGCGCGGGCCGCAACGACGGCGGCCCGACGAGCGGCCAGCGCACCACGCCCGGCAACATGCGGGAGACGGGCCGCACCGCGGGCGCCCGCCCCGGCGGCGAGCGCGGCCCCGGCGCGGGCCGCACCAACCGCATGGGCGTCCCCGGCCGCGACGGCATGTTCGGCCAGCGCGGCGCCGCCCGCAACGGCGACGGCGACGAGGAAGACACGTACGACACCTGGCTCACCGAGGACGACATGGTGTGGAGCGACGACGAGAACGCCCCGCCCTCGGTCCTCGGCGGCTCCGTCCCGCCTCCCCCACCGGCCAACTGACCGGTTCTACTCCTGTCCTGCTGCGGCGCCCGGTCTTTCCGGGCGCCGCACAGCACTTTCCACGGCAGCCCCCGGACCTTCCCAGAGCTTCTCTTCGAAGCTCTTCCCGGATAAATCCAGGCGCAAGCGCCCGAATTTATCCGACATTTCGTATTTGTCCGAGCGATGCCTCCCCCGCACCATGCGCTGACAGCGGCGCCCAGCGGCGCGATGATCGAAGGACGGTAGCGGTCGTGATGGCGGCCGCAGCCGTCCTTTGATCAAGCCGGCGGCTTGGAGATCGGCGTTGCGGTTGCCGTCGAGGTCGTCATCCGGTGCTTCCACACCGTCACTGGCCTCACAATCCGAGCGATGCCTCCCCCGCACCATGCGCTGACAGCGGCGCGATGATCGAAGGACGGTTGCGGTCGTGATGGCGGCCGCGGTCGTCCTTCGATCAAGCCGGCGGCGTGGAGATCGGCGTTGCGATTTGCCGTCGAGGGCGTCATCCGGTGCTTCCACACCGTCGCTGGCCTCACGACCCACCCACATCACACCGGCCGCCGGCGGCGCGGTCGCCGTCGTGGTTCACGACCGACCGTGCCGGGCGGGGTCGGTCGACCCTTAGGGGCAGGTTCAGTGAGGAACCCGCATGTGTTGCCGGGGGATCCGGGGGAGGCTGTGAGCCTCGACATCCTGGTGTCCGGGATCCTGGAGGACGACGATGCGTGCTGTTCCCACCGCTGCGGTCGCTGTGTTGCTGCTGGCCTCGGTCGCCGGGTGCGGGTTCGGACCTCGGGAGACGGCGTCGCGGCAGTACCGCGTCGAGGAGCCCGTCGCGGCGCTCGTCGTCACCGGCGACGCGGTGAACGTCACCGTCAAGACCGGTGACGGGCCGGTGACCGTGGTCGAGCGGCGGCGGTGGCCGAGTGGTGGCGCGGCGCCGCAGGCGGCGCATCGCATGGAGGCGGGCCGGCTGGAGCTGACGTCCACGGGCTGCCGGCGCTGTGAGGTCACGCTGACGGTGACGGTGCCGGCCGCGACCCGCACCGAGATCCGTATCGACGCCGGCGAGGTGACGCTGCGTGACCTGGCCGGTGACGCGTCCGCGGTGGTCGACACCGGCGAGGTCACCGGGTCGGGGCTGCGCGGCGCCACGTACCGCGTGGTCGTCGACTCAGGCCGGATCGAGCTCGCCCACGCCACCTCCCCCACCGACGTCGTGGCCACCGTCGACACCGGCGAGGTCGACGTGCGGGTGCCGTCCGGCGCCACGTACGCGGTCCGCAGCGACCGTGGTCTGTCCGATGTGGACGTCGTCCGCGACGAGTCGTCGCCGCGCACCATCACCGTCAACGTCGACACCGGTCACGCCGTCGTCCACCACACCTGACCCGTGGGGCGCCTGCCGGATCACGGCCCGCTCAGCCTCGCGCCTCACCTCGCCCGGGGACGGTCCGCTGCCGGGCGTCGTCAAGGGCGGCCTCGAGCGTGGCCTCTAGCGTCGCTTGCAAGGCTTCGGTGAAGGCGGGGTGGATGGCGGCGGCGCGCAGGGTCGCCTCGCCCGTCAGGACGGTCGTGGCGAAGGCGTGCAACGGGTCGTCCGGCGGGCGCAGCTCGGCCAGGCGGCGCAGGACCGCCCGGGCCACCGGGTCGGCGGTCATCGGGGAACCGCCGGGTGGTGGTACGGCGGCAGGGACGGCAGGCGGGTCACCTCGGCGCCCGCCCGCACCGCCTCGATCTGGGCCGCGATCAGGCGGAACGTGGTCTCGGCAGCGCCATACAGCCGGGAGATCTCCTGATAGAGGCGGATGGCCTGCCACGTGTAGAACCCGACGGTGGCGTAGCCGGTGAGGGCGCCGATGCCGGTCTCGATCGTGGCGGTGCCGACGACGCCGGCGACACTGACGATGATGAGCGCGTCGATGAGCTGCTCGACGAGGCCGCCGGTCGCCTCGTACAGCTGCCGGCACGCGTCGACGGCGAGCGGGTAGAGCCGCGCATACTCGGCGCAGGCCGGGCCGAGGGCGGTCGCGGCGCCGCCGAGGAGCAGCTGGAACTCCTGCTCGGCCTCGGCGGCATTGCCGCGCCACACGGCGGTGACGTCGGCGGCGCCGGTGACGAGGTTGCCGCCGATCGTGCCGGCGGCGGCGCCGATGTGTGGCCACGCGTGCATGCAGTGCTCATAGGCCCGCCAGTCGCCGCTGTACGCGGTGAGCCACGGCTCGAACGGGTCGACCCCGAACAGCCACACCGCCACCTGCCGGATCCACGCGGCGGGGCTGAGCAGGTCGGTGAGCGGGTTGAGCGTGAACGCGTCGGTCTGCGGCTCGTAGACGGGCGCTGCCAGTACAGGAGCGGCATGGGCGAACGGGGTCCGCGACGGCAGCAGGTCGGGCCGTGACTGGTGCAGCGTGCCGCGCAGCCCTTGCGGGTCGGTGGCGCCGGCATAGGTGGCGTCGAGTGCGGCCGCGGCGGTGTGGTCGGCCGCCGCATAGCCGCCCGCGGCCCGCGCGACCTGGTCGGCGGCGCCGTCGCTGAGGTCCCGCAGCCGGCCGAGGGCGGTGGTGACCCGGTCGTAGGCCTTGCCGTGCGGGTCGGCGACGAGCATCAGCAGCCCGCGGCGGTCCCAGCTGAGCGAGCAGTGCCGTCGCGTGTAGTCGAGCGTGTCCCGGGCGTCGCCGCCCGCCCCCGCGAGCATCCCGCTCAGTGCCCGCATCCCGCTCGGATCGACGTGGAAATCGTTCACCCCGGCCTCCCCCTGACCTCGGTTGACGGGGACTCTAGCGCTTGCACGCGCCGCACCCCGGGGGTCTGCACGGTCTGTTCCAGCAGCATCGCGCGCAGTGCTCGCGCCGCGTGGGACAGCACGGCGCCGCGCGGGTTGGCGAGGGCGATGGTGCGGTGCACGCCGGGCGCGGCGAGGGGTGTGGCGCGCAGCAGCGGCCGGTTCACCAGGGCCATGCTGGGCACGAGCGCGACGCCGAGGCCCGCCTCGACGAACGCGAGGACCGCGTCGAGCTCGCCGCCCTCGACCGCGTACCGCGGGGTGAACCCGGCCCGCCGGCAGGCCTCGATGGTGACGTCGCGCAGGTCGTACCCGATGCGGAACATCACCATCGGGGTGTCGCGCAGCTCGCGGAGGGTGAGCATCGTCGGCAGCGGGTGGACGGAGGCGACCACGAGGTCCTCGCGCAGGAACGGCACGACGTCGAGGGCGGGGTCGGTGCCGTGCGCGGAGGCGACGATGAGGGCCAGGTCGAGCTGGTGCGCGACGAGCCCGGCGACGAGGTCCTGGGAGCCGCCCTCGTCGACGTGCAGGGCGATGTCAGGGTGGGCGGCGTGGAAGCGGCGCAGCACCGCCGGGACGAGGGACGTGCACAGGCTGGGCGTGGCGCCGAGGCGGACCCGGCCGCGGCGCAGCCCGACGACCTCCTGCACGGCGTCGCGGGCGGCGTCGGCGTCGGCGACCATCCGGCGGGCGAGCGGCAGCAGGGTCTCGCCGGCGGTGGTGAGCATGACGCCGCCCCGGGAGCGGTCGAACAGGGGCGCGCCGAGCGTCGCCTCAAGCGTGTGAATTTGTTTACTCAGTGTCGGCTGGCTCACTCCCAGCGCTTCGGCCGAACGCGTGAAATGTCCTGATTCGGCCACTGACACGAAGTATCGGAGCTGTTGCAGCTGCACTCTCATAGCCTACGGCTATCGAGACTGAGCGCTTCATGCATTGGACGAATGAAAATGGCGGTCCTTACCGTCGAACCCGTGGCGGTAGATACAGCGGTCAAGCCCATCGCGGCGCCCATGAAACCGAAGAAGCGCAGGTCGTCCGTCGGCCTGAAGCTCCTCATGGCGGGCACCGGCCTGCTGCTCGTGCTGTTCCTGTTCGCGCACATGGCCGGCAACCTGAAGATCTTCGTCGGCGCGGAGGCGTTCGACCACTACGCCCACTGGCTGCGCGACATCGGCACCCCGCTGCTGCCGCACACCTGGTACCTGTGGATCCAGCGCGGCGGGCTCACCCTCGCCGTCGTGGGCCACATCGCGGCGGCGGTGGTCCTCGCCCGGCGGGCCAGGCTCGCCCGCCCCGTCCGCTACGCGCACCGCCCGAAGGTGCAGGGCAGCTACGCAGCCCGCACGATGCGGTGGGGCGGCGTCATCATCCTGCTGTTCGTCGTGTTCCACATCCTCGACCTCACCACCGGCACGGTGAACCCGGTCGGCGACGCCCAGCACCCCTACGGCAACGTGGTCGCGGACTTCGCGCCGGCGCGCTGGTACGTCACGCTCTTCTACACCCTGGCGATCGTCGCCGTCGGCTTCCACCTGCGGCACGGCATCTTCAGCGCGCTGCGCACCCTCGGCCAGCAGACGCCCCGCGGTGAGCGCCGGGCCCGCGCGATCGCCCTCGTCCTGTCCGTCGTCCTCGTCGTCGGCTACCTGTCGGTGCCGTTCGCCGTGCTGATCGGAGCGGTCAAGTGAACTACTGGAGCGAGGGCGACCCGATCGGCGACACCGCGGCGCCCGACGGGCCGATCGAGACCCGCTGGGAGCGCCGCCAGTTCGCGGCCAAGCTGGTCAACCCGGCCAACCGCCGCAAGCTGACCGTCATCGTCGTGGGCACCGGCCTCGCCGGCGGCTCCGCGGCCGCGACGCTCGCCGAGGCCGGCTACAAGGTCCGGTCGTACTGCTACCAGGACAGCCCGCGCCGCGCCCACTCGATCGCCGCGCAGGGCGGCATCAACGCCGCGAAGAACTACCGCAACGACGGCGACTCCGTCTACCGGCTGTTCTACGACACGGTGAAGGGCGGCGACTTCCGCGCCCGCGAGTCCAATGTGTACAGGCTGGCGCAGGTCTCGGTGAACATCATCGACCAGTGCGTCGCGCAGGGCGTGCCCTTCGCCCGCGAGTACGGCGGCCTGCTGGACAACCGCTCCTTCGGCGGCACCCAGGTGTCACGGACCTTCTACGCCCGCGGCCAGACGGGCCAGCAGCTGCTGCTCGGCGCCTACCAGGCCCTGGAGCGGCAGGTCGCGCTCGGCAACGTCGAGATGCACACCCGCCACGAGATGCTCGAGCTCGTCGTCGTGGACGGCAAGGCCCGCGGCATCGTCGTGCGCGACCTGGTCACCGGCGAGATCTCGACGGAGTTCGCCGACGCCGTGGTCCTCGCGTCCGGCGGCTACGGCAACGTCTTCTTCCTCTCCACCAACGCCAAGGGCTGCAACGTCACCGCGTCGTGGCGGGCGCACCGCAAGGGCGCGCTGTTCGCCAACCCCTGCTACACGCAGATCCACCCGACGTGCATCCCCGAGTCCGGCACGCACCAGAGCAAGCTCACGCTGATGAGCGAGTCGCTGCGCAACGACGGCCGGGTGTGGGTGCCGGTCCGCGCCGGCGACGACCGCGTCCCCGCCGACATCCCCGAAGACGAGCGCGACTACTACCTCGAGCGGATCTACCCGTCGTTCGGCAACCTCGTCCCGCGCGACATCGCCTCCCGCGCCGCGAAGAACGTCTGCGACGAGGGGCGTGGCGTCGGCCCCGGCGGCCTCGGCGTCTACCTCGACTTCGCCGACGCGATCGCCCGGCTCGGCCGCGACGCCGTGGAGGCCAAGTACGGCAACCTGTTCGAGATGTACGAGCGGATCACCGGCGACGACCCGTACATCACCCCGATGCGCATCTATCCGGCTGTGCACTACACGATGGGCGGGCTGTGGGTCGACTACGACCTGCAGGCGACGATCCCCGGCCTGTTCGTGGTGGGTGAGGCCAACTTCTCCGACCACGGCGCGAACCGGCTCGGCGCGTCCGCGCTCATGCAGGGCCTCGCCGACGGCTACTTCGTCCTGCCGAACACCATCAACGACTACCTGGCCTCCGGCCCGTTCCCCGCGCTCTCCGCATCCCACCCGGACGTGGCCGCGGCCCGTGCCGCCGTTTCGGAGCGCATCTCTGCACTGCTTGCCGTCGATGGCGACCGTACCGTCGACTCCTTCCACCGCGAGCTCGGCCACATCATGTGGGAGTACTGCGGCATGGAGCGCACCGAGGAGGGCCTCACCAAGGCGATCAGCCTCATCCGGTCGCTGCGCGAGGAGTTCTGGACGCGGGTGAAGGTGCCGGGGACCGGCGAGACGCTGAACCAGAACCTGGAGCGGGCCGGCCGGGTCGCGGACTTCTTCGAGCTCGCGGAGCTCATGTGCGTCGACGCGCTGCACCGTGCGGAGTCGTGCGGCGGGCACTTCCGCGCCGAGAGCCAGACCCCCGACGGCGAGGCGCTGCGGCACGACGACGAGTTCTCGTACGTCGCGGCGTGGCAGTTCGCCGGGACCGGGGAGCCGCCGGTGCTACGCCGGGAAACGCTCGACTTCGAATACGTCCACCCGAGCCAGCGGAGCTACAAGTAATGAACCTCAAGCTGCGCGTCTGGCGCCAGACCGGCCCCACCTCCCGAGGCCGCATGGTCACCTACGACGTTACGGACATTTCGCCCGACGCCTCATTTTTGGAGATGTTGGACGTTCTGAACGAGCGCCTCATCCTCGAAGGCGAGGAGCCCATCGCGTTCGACCACGACTGCCGCGAGGGCATCTGCGGCATGTGCGGCATGATGATCAACGGCGTGGCGCACGGCCCGTCGCGCGCCACCACCACGTGCCAGCTGCACATGCGCCACTTCAAGGACGGCGAGACCATCGACGTCGAGCCGTGGCGTGCCGCCGCGTTCCCCGTCGTGAAGGACCTCGTCGTCGACCGCGGCGCCTTCGACAGCATCATCCAGGCCGGCGGCTACATCAGCGCCCCCACGGGCGCCGCCCCCGACGCCCACGCCACCCCGGTGCCGAAGGCCGACGCCGACGCCGCCTTCGAGGCCGCGACCTGCATCGGCTGCGGCGCGTGCGTCGCAGCGTGCCCCAACGGCTCCGCGATGCTCTTCACCGCCGCGAAGGTCGGCCACCTCGGCCTGCTCCCCCAGGGCCAGCCCGAGCGCGACACCCGCGTCGTCGGCATGCTGGCGGCCCACGACGAGGCGGGCTTCGGCGGCTGCACCAACGCCGGCGAGTGCACCACCGTCTGCCCCAAGGGCATCCCGCTCACCCTCATCGGCCGCCTCAACTCCGACTACCGCAAGGCCGTCACCAAGCGCGGCTGACTCCCGCCTCGCCCGCCTCGCCGCTCGGCGGGGCGGCGGGCCCGGTCGGTGCCGGGTCAGGAGGGGTCGGCGAGGACGCGGTTGCGGCCGGAGCGTTTCGCCGCGTACAGGTTGCGGTCGGCCTGGCTGAGCAGGGCAGCCGAAGTGATGCGGCCGTCGGGGGTGCTGGACACGCCGATGCTCACCGTCACCGGCAGGTCGCCGGTCAGCTCGGGCCACGGGTGGCGCTGGATGGCGGACCTGACCCGTTCGCAGCGGGCGACCGCCTCCTCCGCGCCGGCGCCGGGCAGCACGATCACGAACTCCTCGCCGCCGAGCCGGGCCACCGTGGCGGGCTCGTCGACGGCGCCGGCCATGACGGACGCGACGCGCTGCAGGACCAGGTCGCCGACCTCGTGCGACAGGGTGTCGTTGATCCGCTTGAAGAAGTCGATGTCGACCAGGGCCGCGGACACGGCCTCGCCGCGCTGCTCGGCACGGCTGAGCAGGGCCGGCAGCTGCGCGTCGACGAACCGCCGGTTGTACAGGCCGGTCAGCGCGTCACGCAGCGCCATCTCGCGGAAGCGGACCGTCTCGCGCTGGCCCTCGCGGCTCTCGAACACCAGCTGCGCGAGGCGGGCCTGCTCCTCGCGTTCGGCGGAGCGGAGCGCCTGGGACTCCTCGTCGTAGCGGCACTGCTCCTCGTACGCCTCCCGGAAACGCCCGCTCGCGGCGTGCAGGCGGGCGAGCTCGCGGCGGGCCCTCGCGCCGACGTCGACCATGCCGCGCTGCTCGCTCAGCGCCCGGCACCGGTCGACCGTGGCCCCGGCGCGGTCGAGCGCGCCGCCGAGCCGCTGCGCCTCGGCGAGGGTCAGCAGCACCTCGGGCAGCATGTTGCCTTCCGCGTCGCGGCGGGTGGAGGCGGGGTCGACCAGGGGCAGGAGGGTGCGTTCGGCCTCCTCGAACCGGCCCTGCAGCAGCTGTACGCGGGCGACCGTGTCCAGGTCCGGCGGGCGCAGCTGCACGCCGGTCCGTTCGACCAGGCGGCGCATCCGCTCGACCAGCTCGCCCGCGGCGTCCGCGTCGCCCGCCTGGTACGCCGCGTACGCCATGTTGTTGAGCACCGAACGGCTCAGCTCGTGGTCGCCGGCCGCGGCGGCGATGTCGAGCGCCTCCGCGTGGTAGGGAGCGGCGTCGGCCCGCGACACCACGTCGACGGACAGGGCGAGGATGACCAGGTGCGCGCCCCGGATCAGCGGCGGCACGTGGTCCGGCAGGTGGTCCACCGACATCAGCGCGTGCCGCCGCGCCTGCGCGTTGTCGCCGAGGCAGGTGTGCAGGATCGACAGCAGGAAGTGGGTGCGCGCGAGGACGTACTGGTCGTTCTCGAGGACCGCCCACCGGTGGACCTCGTGCAGCAGCGGCGCGGACGCGGTCAGCTCCCCGCCGCGGGCGAGGGCGTCGGCGATGACGAGCCGGGCGCGGGCGGCGAGGTCGTCGCGGCCGAGCTCGACCGCGGCGCGCTCGGCGGCCTCGGCCTGCTCCCGGTCGGCGGTGCGCCGGTCGACCTCCATGCCGAGCACGACGGCGGCGACCCGGTCGGCGCTGATCACTGCTGTGCCAGTCATGACCGCCACGATCGGCACGCCGCGCCGGCACCTGAGCGCGGCACCTCGCCCGCCACCGGAGCGCAACGCCACGCGGCGCCACGCCGCACCGCGCAAAGACGCCACGCAAGGACGCCACGCCCGGGACCTGAGCGCGACGGCCGAGCGGGTCCGCCTAGGATCGTGCGGACGTCGGTGGCACGAAGGAGGGTCCCAGTGGAGATCTGGCAAGCGGTCGTGCTCGGCGTCGTGGAGGGCGTGACCGAGTTCCTCCCGGTCTCCTCCACGGGACACCTGACCATCACCGAGAAGCTGATGGGCATCCCGATCGACGACAAGGGCGTCACGGCGTTCACCGCGGTCATCCAGGTCGGCGCGATCATCGCCGCGATCATCTACTTCCGCACCGACATCGTCCGGTTCATCACCGGGTTCGTGAAGGGTCTGCGCAGCGCCGAGGCGCGCAAGGAGACCGGCTGGAAGATGGCGATCAACGTGATCATCGGGTCGCTGCCGATCGCGGTCGTCGGCCTGCTGTTCAAGGATCTCATCGAGGGCGAGCTGCGCAGCCTGTGGTTCGTCGCCGGGGCGCTGGTCGTGTGGAGCCTCGTCATGGTCCTCGCCGAGCACCTCGCCACGCAGAAGGTCGGCGAGGCGGACGTCACCTGGAAGGACTCGCTGATCATCGGGCTGGCGCAGTGCATCGCCCTGATCCCCGGCGTGTCCCGGTCCGGCGCGACGATCAGCGTCGGCCTGCTGCGGCACCTCGACCGGGTCACCGCCACCCGCATGTCGTTCTTCCTCGGCATCCCCGCCCTCGCCGCCGCCGGCACCCTGGAGGGCGTGCAGCGCGCCGGCGAGATCAGCGAGACCGTCGGCTGGGGCCCGGCCGCGGTCGGCACGGTCGTCAGCTTCGTGGTCGCGTACGCGTCGATCGCCTGGCTGCTGAAGTTCGTCGCCAGCAACTCCATCGCCACGTTCGTCTACTACCGCGCCGCGGTCGGCGGCATCATCGTCGCCCTCCTGTGGGGCGGCGTCATCAGCGCCACGTAAATCCGGGGACGCGCCGCGCGCCGGTGGCGATACTGCTGCGCATGCGGCACGTGGCGTACCCGAAGATCCCGACGGCGAGACAACTCGGCAGCGGCCGGTCTGCCGGCGGGCCGTGGATCGCCACCGAGAAGGTCCACGGCGCGCAGCTGGTGATCGTGTCGGACGGCCACGTGACGAAGGTCGGCAAGCGCAAGGCGTGGCTGGACGGCGACGAGCCGTTCTTCGGCTGGCAGCTGCTGCGCCCCGCGTTCGAGCAGGCGGCCCGGTCCGCTCTTGCCGAGGGTGCGGCCACGGTACGGGTGTACGGCGAGCTCTACGGCGGCCACTACCCGCACCCGGACGTGCCGCCGGCGCCCGGCGCGGCCGCGGTGCAGACCGGCGTCTGGTACTCCCCCGACGTGCGGTTCGCCGTCTTCGACGTCCTCGACCACGAGCGTCCCGACGACGCCGGCGTCTACCGGACGTACGCCGGGGCCGCCCGGGTCGCCGCCGAGGCCGGTCTCGACGTGGTGCCGCTGCTCGGGCGCGGCACCCGGGCGTCCGTCGACGCCGTGCCGACCAGGTTCCAGTCGCGGCTGCCGCTCGTACACCACCTGCCGCCGCTGGAAGGGAACCTCGCCGAAGGGGTCGTGCTGCGGCCCGACGCGGCACTCGGCCCGCAGGAGCGGACCGTCGTCAAGGTGAAGATCGCCGAGTTCGACGAGCAACGGTTCGGCGAGAGCCTGCCGTGGGACCCGCATGCCCGGATCCCGGGCGCCGACCTCGCGCGGGTCGCCGCCGGGCTGGTCAACGCGCCGCGGGTGGCGAGCGCCCGGTCGAAGGTCGGCGCCGGTCCGGCGCCGCGGGCGGCGGGCCGCGAGTCGGAGGTCGGCGCCGGCCCGCTCGTCGACGAGATCGTGCTGGACGTGCTCGTCGACCTGTCGGAGGCGTACCCGGCGGCGGTGGCGGCGCTCGACGCGGACGGGCAGGCGGCGATCGAGGACACCGTCCGCGAGGCCGCTATCGTCGCCGTATGCCGTTCGACGTAGCACGGATCCGACAGGCCCACCCGGCGCTCGCCGAGGGGTACGCCCATTTCGACGGTGCCGCCGGCACGCTGGTCGCGGAGCCGGTGGCGCGGGCCGTCGCCGGTGTCCTCGGCGGTGCGGTGAGCAACCGGACGACCGCGTTCGCGCCGGGGCGGCGCGCCCTCGCGATCGTCGACGCGGCCCGCGCCGCCGCCGGTGACCTCCTCGGCGCAGACCCCGCGGGGGTCGTGTTCGGGCAGAGCGCCACCGCGCTGGTCTACACCGTCGCCCGCGGGCTCGCCGGGACCTGGGCGCCCGGCGACAACGTCGTCGTGACCCGCCTCGACCACGACGCCAACGTGCGGCCGTGGGTGCAGCTGGCGTCGGCGATGGGCGTGGAGGTGCGGTGGGCGGCGTTCGACCCGGCCACCGGCGCGCTGCCCGTCGCCGCGTTCGAGCCGCTCGTCGACGCGCGGACCCGGGTCGTGGCGGTGACCGCGGCCAGCAACGCCATCGGCACCGTCCCCGACGTGCCCGCGATCGCCGCGCTCGCGCACGGCTTCGGCGCCGTCGTCCACGTCGACGGGGTGCACGCGACCGCGCACCTGCCGGTCGACGTGGCCGCGCTCGGCGCCGACTACTACGTCACCAGCGCCTACAAGTGGTCCGGGCCGCACCTGGCCGCCTGCGTGGCGGCGCCGGCGCAGTGGGAGCGGACGGCGATGCTGAAGCTGCTGCCGTCGTCCGACGCGGTGCCGGAGCGGTTCGAGCTGGGCACGCCGAGCTTCGAGCTCCTCGCCGGCTTCACGGCGGCGGTCGACTTCCTCGCAACCCTCGACGACGCCGGGACACCCGACGACACTGGGACGCTCAACGACGCTGGGACGCTCGACGGCGCTGGGGTGCTCGACGGCGCCGCGTCGCGGCCGCGCCGGGAGCGCGTGCTGCGCTCGATGGCGGCGGTCCACTCGTACGAGACGCGGCTCTTCGAACGGCTCCTCGACGGCCTGCGGTCGATGCCCGCGGTGCGGGTGCTGCCCGCGCCGGCCGGTGGCTGCCCGACGGTGTCCTTCCGGGTCGCCGGCGAGGACCCGGCGACGACCGCGGCCCGCCTGGGCGACCAGGGCATCTGCGTCTTCTCCGGCGACTACTACGCCGCCGAGTACTTCACCGCGATGGGCCTGCGCGAGACCGGCGGGGCGGTCCGCGCCGGGATCTACCACTACACGACGGCCGACGAGGTCGACCGCCTGCTCGCCGCCCTCTGACATGGCTACGGCCGGCCACCGTCGGTGGCCGGCCGCACGCCAGGGGGTTGCGGTGCTGTCAGTTCGAGGCGACGCCGAGCTCGGCGGTGCCGCCGCCGTTGCCGCCGTTGATCTCGGTCATCGAGGTGAAGGCGGAGTCGAGGCGGGCCTGGATGGCGTCGAGCTGGTGGAACTCGCTGGAGGACGCCGACTCGGAGCCCTCGGCGGCGAAGACGTGGTCGGTCTCGGCGGCGGAGTGGTCGTAGGAGGTGAAGTCCGACTCCTGGTACTGCGCGCCGCTCGCGTCGGTGTACGACACCTGGTGGCCCTGGTCGAAGGAGGTCGACTCGGCGGCCGCGTGGTCCTGCTCGTACACGTTGAACTGGTTGTCGTAGTTGCTCTGGCTGGCGTCGACCTGGTGCAGCTGGTCGAGGGACTGGTGGTCCTGCCCGGCCTCGTAGTTGCCGTAGGAGTCGCCGCCGTCGTAGCCCGTGTCGCCGGTCTCGTAGTCGCTCATGTCCATCTCCCCTGGTTGCTGTGTTGGCGTGCCGCGTTGTTGAGATAGACGGTAGGTCCGCGGGGAGCGGCGCGAATCCCGGATACGTGCCAGCGGGTGTTTCGGCTCCGGCGGCCTCGGGAACCCGCTTGCTCAACCGTTCCCCCCCCACGGAGGTTCCCCATGTCGACACAGGCCATCCTCTATCTCATCGCCATCATCCTGCTCGCCGTCGCGGCGCTGCCGGTGCCGTCCCGCGGCTTCAACCTGGCGATCCTCGGTGCCGCGTTCGCGCTCCTCGCCTACGCGTGGCCCGTGATCAGCGCCTGACCCCGCGCGGGTCGGGAACGTCCGCCGCGGCGACGAGCGCGGGGTGCTCGCCGGTGACGACGGCCGCCGGGTGGAAGCGGACCCGGCGGCCGGTCACCTCGTCGGGTGCGCCGGTGCCCGGCTCGGTCCACTCGACGGCCGCGGTGCCTGACAGCTGCAGCGTGCGGCCGGTCGCGAAGTCGGGCACCAGCAGCGCCGCGGACGGGTCGGTGGCGAGGTTGCCGAGGCTGTTGAACATGTTGTTGCCCGGATAGTCCGGCCACCACAGCCCGCCGTCGCCGGCCCGCAGGAACCCGCGCGGCCCGCCCCGGTGCGAGGCGTCGGCGCCGCGGTCGGGGTGCGTGGTGCCGAGGAAGAACGTGTCGGCGCCGCGGATCGTGGCCTCGCCGTCCGCCGTGAGCGCCTCCGTCACCGTGAACGTCCCGGGCACTCCCCCGGCCGGCATCGGCGCACTCGTGAGGCGTCGGGGGTGGATGTACTGGGGGCAGTTGCCGAACGCCTCGGCGACGTCGACGGTCAGGCCGCCTCCAGCGCCGGTCAGGGTGCCGCTCAGGGTGCCGCTCAGGACGCCGTTGACCCGCATCCGGCGGCGGGTCGCGAAGTCGATCGCGATCAGGCCCACCCGCTGGCCGGCGGGGAGGTCGTGGAGCGGGTCGCCGGGCGCGGGCACCGCCGCCACCCGCAGCGTCTGCCCGAGCCCGGCCAGGAACCCTGGCGGGCCGGTCAGCGCCGAGACCCAGAGCCTGCCGTCGCGGTCGCGGCCGGTGAGCGCGGCGAGGGTCCGCTCCGCCAGCCACCCGCCCGCACCCCGGCTCAGCCCGCCGGGCGCGAGCATGCCGCTCAGCCGGGCCGCCTCGAACCGCACGCCGGCCCGCTCCTGGACGCTGAGCTCCCCTTCGTGGAACACCGCCGACCACCTTCCTAACGGCTGAACACTCCACCATCCATTAGTACACGATCAAATGGTTTCCGCAATGCCTTACCATTAGGACGTGGAGCCGTTGCCGGTCGAGCTGATGAATACCGTCCGGGCGGACCGTGACGGCGTGCACGACACGATCGCCGACCCGGCCGCCGCCGCACGCTGGCTGAGGGAGGCGCCCCCCAATGCCGCCGACGCAGCGAGGGCGGGAGCCGGCAGCGGCATCCAGGGCGTCGAGGTCGGCATCGCCGGGTGGGAGGCCGTCGCCGAGCTGCGCGACCTCCGCGACGCCCTGCGGGTGCTGGCCGCCGCGGCCACCGGCGACGACCGGGAGCCGGCCGGACCGTCCGCCGGGGACCTCGCCACCGCGGTCACCGTCGTCAACCGCGCCTGCGCCCGCGCCCCCTCGTGGTCCGAGCTGCACTGGCCCGACCCCGACGACAAAGACGGCGGTCCGGAGCGGGCGGTGCGGACGGCGCACGCCCCGGCGCTCGCCGCGGTGGCCGCGATCGCGGAGGAGGCGGTGGCGCTGTTCGCCGGCCCGGACCGGGCGCTGCTGCGGGCCTGCCACGCGCCGGGTTGCGTGCTGTACTTCATCCGCAACCATCCCCGCCGGGAGTGGTGCTCCGACGGGTGCGGCAACCGCGCCCGCGTCGCAAGGCACTACCAGCGCCACCACGGCGGATCGAAGGAGGACGGCTGATGCGGCCCGAGCCCGGGCAGGTGCTGCACTTCTCCGAGGACCCGACGATCACCAGGTTCGTGCCGCACGTGGCGGCGACCGCGCAAGAGTCAGAGCCCTACGTGTGGGCCGTCGACGACAGGCGGTCGCCCGACTACTGGTTCCCGCGGCAGTGCCCGCGGGCGATGGCGTGGGCCGGGCCGGAGACGACCGGCGACGACCGCGACCGCATCCTCGGCCCGGGCTGCGGCGAGCGGGTGCACGCCGTCGAGTACGGCTGGCTCGAGGCGATCCGGACCGCGCGCCTGTACGCGTACCGGCTGCCGGCGGCGCCGTTCCGGCCGCTGGGGGAGCATGCGCACGTCGCCGTCGAGCCGGTGGTGCCGCTCGGCCCGCCCGAGCCGGTCGGTGACCTCTTCGCCCTGCACGCCGCCGCCGGAATCCAGCTCAGGGTGCTGCCGGTCCTGTGGCCGTTCTGGGACGCGGTCGTGGCCAGCACACTGCGGTTCAGCGCCATCCGGATGCACAACGCGACGCCCCGCTGACGTCCGGGCGCACGCCAAGACCGGCGACAGCGGCGGCGTGAGGCCGGTCACCGCGGAGGTGACCGGCCGCGACCCGGGTCCGCGGCGGGGTGCAGGCTGTCGCGGTGGACAACAATGCCGCGCGGGTGTTCCGGTACGCCGCGATCGGGGAAGCCTGCTCCTGGCTCGGCCTGCTGGTCGGGATGTTCTTCAAGTACGTCGTCGTGGAGAACGAGATCGGCGTGAAGGTGTTCGGGCCGATCCACGGCGCGATGTTCGTCGCCTACCTGGCCGCGCTGGCGTGGGTGACCGTCAAGGAGCGGTGGGGCTTCGCGCGGCTCGCGGTCGGTGCGGCGGCGTCGATCCCGCCGTTCACGACGCTGCTGTTCGAATGGTGGGTCAGGCGCACGCCGGCCGTGGCCCGCGCCTGACCCGGGAAACCTGTCAGGACGGCTGTCAGGAAGGCAGAGTCCAGCGCTGGTTCTGGCCCGTCCCGCACGCCCAGATCTGCAGCTGGGTGCCGTCCGCGGAGCTGGGCCCGGTGGCGTCCAGGCACTTGCCGAGCGCCCGGAGCGTGCCGTCGCCGGGAGCGGACCAGGTCTGGGCCGCGCTGCCGTTGCAGTCGTACAGCTGGACCTTGGTGCCGTTCGCGGAGTTGGCGGCGGCCACGTCGAGGCACTTGCCGAGGGCGCGCAGGGTGCCGTCCGTGCCGACGGTCCAGGACTGCGCGGTGGTGCCGTTGCAGGTCCACAGCTGGATCTTCGTGCCGTTGGCGGTGGCCGCGCCGGCGACGTCGACGCACTTGGCGCCGTAGCCGGTGATGGGCCCGACCCGCGTGGACGGGGTGCCGCTGTCGGCGCCGGCCCACAGGTACGTGCCGACGGTCTTCGCCGGCAGGGTGCTGGCGATCTGCTGGGTGCCGACCTTCAGCGTGAAGGCCTGCGAGGCGCCGGTCTGGTTGACCACGACGGTGACGAGGGTGCCGTCGGGGTTGAGGAACGCGACGTTCGTGACGGTGCCGGTGCTGCCGTAGCCGGTGGCGACGCGCCGCGCGCCGGGCTTCACGAACTTCGAGAACTGGGCGACCATGTTGTAGTCGGGCAGCGCCCAGAACGTGTCGCGGTTGCTGGTGCTCTGCACGAGCATCGTCGGGTCGGGCGAGCCGGACCAGCGCTCGGGTGCGCGGTTCTGGTCGAGCATGCTGACCCAGCCCTCATACAGGGTGGCGTTGTTGCGGAAGTACTGCACGATCCGGTCCGCGCCCGAGGTGCCCCACACGGAGCGCTCGGTCACCAGCATGTCCTTGTCGGGGTAGGACGCCTTCACGGTGCTCATCGCGGACGGGTCGCCCGCGTAGTCGTGGAACGCGATGCCGTCCACGGAGGAGTAGGCGTCGGAGTGGGCACCGGACGAGCCCAGGACGCCGGCGGCGTAGGAGACCGACTCGGAGAAGTTGTGGTCGAAGGCCCAGATGCGGGTGCTGAGCCCGTTGGCGGACAGCTCGGTGCGCAGCGCCTTGGCGAGCTGCCGCTCCTGGTCCGCGGAGACGAGCATGCCGGGGTAGTCCGGTGGGGAGAACAGCGGCTCGTTCTGCAGGGTGAGCGCGTGGATCGGGATGCCCTGCGCGGTGTACGCCTGCACCGCCCGCCGGTAGTACGCCGCGAGGGTCGGGATCTGGGCGGTGACGAGGCTGCCGCCGATGATGGCGTTGTTGGTCTTCATCCAGCCCGGCGCCGACCACGCGCTCGCGAACACCTTGATGTCGGGGTTGATGGCGAGGGCCTGCCGGACGGTGGCGATGATGCCGTAGTCGATGTCGCGCTGGATGGAGAAGCGCGACAGCGACGGGTCGGCCGCGCCGTCGTCGTAGGTGTAGAAGTCGTGCGACGTGAAGTCGCTGGTGCCGAAGGTGATCCGGATGACGTTGAAGCCGGCGCCGGTGGCCGGGTCGACGAGCGCGCGCAGGGCCCGGTCGCGGGCGCCGGCGCTCATCCTGGACAGGTTGTAGACCGTCGACTCCTCGAGGGAGGAGCCGACGCCGAGGATCGTCTGGAAGCGGCCGTTCGTGTCCGCGGTGATGGTGGGTGTACCGGCGGCCGCCACGACGGGCACGTCGGCCTGGCGGGACAGCTGGTAGGGCGTCCCGGCAAGGCCCGTGGCGGGGCTGGTGTACCAGTTGCCGTTCTTCGGTTCGTAGCCGGCGGTGCGGGACTCGGAGCTCCAGTAGACCTGGACGCTGGTCGCGGCGGCCTCAGCGCTGGGCGCACTGAGGGCCACCATCGAGGCGGCGAGGACGGACAGGGCGAGCAGCGGTCGGGTTGGGACCATGAAGGGTGCTCCTGGCGGGGGGCGGGAAGAGCCGGAAACTTCAGGACCTGAAAAAAGTCCTGACCGAACTCTCCGCAATAGGCAGCCAACCTGTCAATAGGTGGCCACGTTGAGCTTCCCGCGAGCGTCGAAGTAGCCGATGGTGTCGTGGAACCCGTCGGTGCCCACGCCGACCGCGGACGCCGACTGCAGCTCCGAGCTGTACACGTAGAAGCAGGTCGGCCGGCAGCCCTGGGAGTAGCCGCGGCGCACGGAGCCGTCGGTCGCGCGGAACCAGACGTAGAGGTCCGCCGGGTGCGACGTGAGCCCGAGCCCGCCCGTGGCCAGCTGCTGCCCGGGCTGGATCACGGTCGAGCGGTTGGTCAGCACGGCCGAGCCGGTCGTGACGGTGCCGAGGTTGATGCTCCCGTCCGCGCCGGTCCAGCCGAGGAGCAGGCCGTTCTCCGCGCCGGAGTCGTCGAACACGAGCGCCGGGCCGTAGGGCGTGGTCTCGGCGAGGGTCACCCGGTCCTGCAGGGAGAAGCCGCCGGGGCATCCACCGGACAGCCGGGCGATGTTGATCCGGCTGTCGGTGCCGGTCCAGGCGATCCAGCGGATGCCGGTGCCGTCGGCGGCGAGGGCCGGCGAGCGGTCGGTACGCACCCCGGTCAGCGCGGTCCGGCACTGCAGGCCGGTGCCGCCGGTGTACGCCACCGTCAGCGTGTTGCCGTTGTTGGCGGCGGACCAGGCGAGCCGGACGCCGGGACCGTCGGCGCTCAGGGCGGGCCCCTCCCCCTCCGGGGTGCGCTCGACGACGCTGTTGTCCTTGGTGAACGTGCGGCCGCCGTCCACCGACGTGCCGATGATGAGCTGCTTGCCGTAGGTGCCGGAGGTGGAGCCGGCCCACGAGGCGTAGAGGCGGCCGCCGGCCAGGGCGAGCGCGGGCCGCCCCGAGCCGGTGTGGACAGTGGTGTAGGCCGCCGCGGTGCCCGGGGACGAGCACTGGATCAGGCAGATCGCGAGCAGGGCGGCGGCGGGCAGCGCGAGACGACGCAGAGACATGACAGTCAGTGAAGGGAAGGCATCACGTTCGGTCAATCGGTGTTGCCATGAATTGCCATACCTGGAAGGTCGGCCCGTCGGCCGGAGCCTCGGCGGCGCCGCCGTAGACGTTGACCGCACCGGCGAGGGGCAGGTCCACCGGCGGGCCGGACGCCCGGCGGGCGAAGACCAGCAGGCGCTCCGACGCGGTCTCCCGCCAGAACGCGATGGTGTCGGCGTCGGCGTGCTCGACCCGCATCCCGCCGTGCCGCAGCGCGGGGTGGGCGCGGCGCAGCCCGAGCAGCGCCCGGTAGCGGGCCAGGGTGGTGTGGTCCCAGCCCGCCTCGTCGTGCCACGGCATCGGCTGCCGGGACTCCTCGCCCCACGCGCCGGTGAGGCCGATCTCGTCGCCGGCGAAGAGCATCGGCACGCCCGGCAGGGTCGCGAGGAGACCGGCGGCCACCTCGACCCGGCCGGCGTCACCGACGACGGTCCGCACGCGCGGCGTGTCATGGGTGCTCAGCGCCGTCCAGGAGTGCGTCCACGACCGCCACGACATGCTCGCCGAGACGGCGCGCATCGCCGTGACGACGGCGTCGCCGCCGCGGGTCGGCACGCCGCCCGGGACGCCGAGGAAGTCCGGCAGCGCCAGGTCCGGCCCGCGCAGCCAGGTCCACAGTGGACGGGTGAAGCCGGCGTAGTTCATGGTGCCCTGCCAGCCGCCGAGGTCAAGGTCGCTGCCCGCGCCGTGGGCGTGCTCCGCGACGAGCATCGCGTCGGGCCGCACGTCGCGTACCGCGCGGGCGACGAGCCGCGACACCTCGTGGGTGAGGTCGTCGGTGCCGTGCCGGCCGGTCATGTTGGCCACGTCCACCCGCCAGCCGTCGAGGTGCTCCAGCCAGCGCTGCAACGGGTCGACGAACGCCTTGCGCAGCCCGGTGGAGTTCCAGTTGAGCTTCGGCAGGCTCGGCACCCCGTACCACGCGGCGTAGGTGCCGTCGTCAGCGTGGTAGTAGCGGTCCCGGGCCGCCGGGTCGTGGAACCACTCGTGGGCGTCGCCGGTGTGGTTGGTGGTGATGTCGCCGACGAGCCGCATCCCGCGGGCGTGCAGCGCGTCGGCGAGCCGGGCGAGCGCCGCGTCGCCGCCGAGCAGCGGGTCGACGGTGTCGAACGTCGACGCGTCGTAGCGGTGGTTGGAGCCGGCCGGGAAGAACGGGGTCAGGTAGACGGTGTCGGCGCCGAGAGACTGGATGTGGTCCAGGCGGCCGGCGATGCCGTCGAGGTCGCCGCCGTAGATCTGCCGGCTGGTGAGCTCGCCGCGGCCGACGACCGGGGCGTCCCAGCCGCACGGCACCGCCCACGGGGGCAGGGCGCGCTCGGCGTACGCGGCCGAGCGGGCGAACCGGTCCGGGAAGATCTGGTAGATGACGGCGTCGCGGATCCAGGCCGGCGGCGCGGGGTGCGCCACCAGCCTGAAGTCCGTCGTGTCCGCGACCTCGTGGCCCGCAAGACCGGTCGCGGTGAACCAGTTTCCGTCGACCAGGAACCGGTAGGGCGTGACGGGGTTGTGCACGGGGATCGTGGCCCGCCACCACAGCTCGTCGCCGCGGCGCTCGGCGACGGCGTCGCTGAAGCGCGGCTCGCCGTCCAGGACTGACCGGACGTGCACCTGCTTCACGCCGGGCGACGTGCGCAGGAAGACCTCGACGTCGCTGCCGGGCGCCGGGGACTGGTCCGGGACGTGCAGCTCGGAGCCGTCGTGGTGGATCATCGTCATCCTTTCACCGCACCCGCGGTCAGACCCGACACGATGTACCGCTGCAGCGACTGGAAGACGAGCACCGTCGGGATCGCGGTCAGCAGCGACCCGGCGCAGAACATGCCGAAGTTCGCGTTGCGCTGCCCGGCGATCAGCCCGTACAGGCCGACGGCGAGGGTCTTGGAGTCGTCGGAGCGCAGGAAGGTGTTGGCGAGGAGGACCTCGTTGATGGTGCCGATGAAGCCGAGCAGCGCGGTGACCGCGAGGATCGGCGCGATCAGCGGCAGCGTGATGCGGAAGAACGTCTGCGCGTGGGTGGCGCCGTCCATGACCGCCGACTCGTCCAGCTCCCGCGGGACGGTGTCGAGGAACCCCTTCATCAGCCAGGTGTTCACGCCGAGCGCGCCGCCGAGGTACAGCAGCATCAGCCCCCACGGGGTGTCCAGGCCGAACGCCGGGTAGAAGTCACCGATCTCGGCGAAGATCAGGTAGATGGTGACCACCGCGAGGAACTGCGGGAACATCTGGATGAGCAGCAGCGCCATCAGCCCGACCCGCCGGCCGGCGAAGCGCATGCGGGAGAACGCGTAGGCGGCGAGGACCGACAGGAACACGGCCGTCGCGGCGGCGATGCTGGCGATGACGACGGAGTTGACGTACCAGCGGCCGAAGGCGGTCTTGCCGAACAGGTCCGTGAAGTTCGCCGTGCTGGCCCCGGTCGGGTACAGCTCGGTGGAGCTCAGCGACCCGACCGGGTTGAACGCCGCGGACACCACGAACACGATCGGGAAGAGCGAGAACACCAGGGCGGCGATCCCGACGGCGTGCCGCCAGCCGATCCTGCGCATCCACTTGGTCATGAGTAGACCTCTTCCTGCTTGCGGCTGCGCCGGAAGCCGATCAGCGACACGACGGCCACGATGGCGAAGATGTAGACCGAGATCGCCGCGGCGAAGCCGAACTGCGCGCCGGAGCCGCCGAACGCCAGCCGGTACGTGTAGGTGATGAGCAGGTCGGTCGCGCCCACGGTGGAGTCGTCGGGCGGGAACGGGCCGCCCTCGGTGGTCAGGTAGATCGCGTTGAAGTTGTTGAAGTTGAACGCGAACGAGGCGATCAGCAGCGGCGTCAGCGCGACCAGGAGCAGCGGCAGGGTCACCTGGCGGAAGCGTTGCAGCACCGACGCGCCGTCGATGGTGGCGGCCTCCGTCATCTCCTTCGGGATGGCCTGCAGCGCGCCGGTGGCGACGAGGAACATGTACGGGTACCCCATCCACAGCTGCACGAGGATGACCGCCATCCGGGCCGTCCACGGCTGGCCGAACCAGTCGACGTCGAGGCCGAAGAACCGGTTGATGAGCCCGAACTGCTGGTTGAACATGTCCCGCCAGACGAGCAGCATCGCGAACCCGGGCATCGCGTACGGCAGCACCAGCAGCACGCGGTACACGCTGCGGCCGCGCAGCCGGTCGGCGTTGAGCGCCAGGGCGCAGCCGAGGCCGAGCCCGAACGTGACGAGCACGGACCCGATCGCGAACGCGAAGTTCCACAGCAGGGTGCCGAGGAAGTGGCCGGAGATGCGGGAGTCGGTGAGGACCCGGGTGAAGTTGCTGAACCCGACCGACACCTTCCAGCCCTGCGGGAGCCGCTCGCCGTCGGCGGCGACGAAGCTGCCGGACGCGCCGTCGGCCTTCCACTGCTTGCCGCTGCCGCGGTCGGTGACGCAGTCGCAGCCGCCGTCGTAGAACTGGGTCGCCTGGCCGTTGTACGCGCGGGTCAGGCCGGACGCGCGGACGGCGCCCTCGCCGGTCGGCACGCTGAACGCGAGGATGTCGTCGTTGCGGAGGTTGGCCTCGCCGAGCGTCAGCAGCGTGTAGCCGTCGGCCTCGACGATCCGGCCGCCCTCGACGGTGAACCGCGCCGGATGCAGGCCGGTGCCGTCGCCGACGAACGTCGCGCCGGTCTTGTCGACCAGCAGGAAGA
This sequence comes from Dactylosporangium sp. NPDC006015, assembly GCF_040614215.1. NCBI lineage: Bacteria > Bacillati > Actinomycetota > Actinomycetes > Micromonosporales > Micromonosporaceae > Dactylosporangium > Dactylosporangium sp. NPDC006015. The sequence continues at coordinate 96,576 of NZ_JBEXUD010000019.1, read as the reverse complement.
CGATGGCGCCCTCCCGGGTGGCGACGGCGAGGTCGTACTCCATGGAGCCCGGCACCTGCTTCACCGACGCACCCTGCACGGCGGCGATCGCGTCGGCTTTGCTGCCGCGGTGCCCGTCGCCGTAGTTGGTGAACGCCGTGCTCGCGGTGTAGAGCACCGGCAGCGCCTGGAACGCGAGCAGGAAGATCGTGCCGGGGACGAGGTACTTGGCGGCGATGTGCCGCGGGGTCAGGTAGACGTAGAACAGCAGCGCGGTGGTCGCGGCGAGCACCGCGAGCCAGCCCCAGGCGTGGGCGTCGACCAGCGGGAGGGCGGCCGCGATCGCCAACGCCAGCCCGGCGCCGAGCAGGGCGATCTTGATGGTGGGGCCGGCGAGCGAGCCGCCTCCCCGCTGGGTCGTCGTCATGGTTACTTGTTGATCGCTTCGGCGATGGCCTTGCCCGCGGCGGTCAGCGTCGACTGCACGTCGGCGCCGCCGACGATCGCGGCCTCGGCCTTGCCGAACGGGTCCCACACCGCGGCCATGGCCGGGATCGCGGGGAGCACGGCGCCGCCCTTGCCGGCGTCGAGCCACTTCTGGATGTCGGGGTCGCTGCCCTTGACCTGGTCGAGCGCGGCGACGAGCGCCGGCGGGCGCGGGTTGGCCTGGTACAGCGCGACCTGCAGGTCGGGCTTGGTCAGGTAGTTGGTGATGAACTCGTTCGCCAGAGCCTTGCTCTTGCCCTTGCTGGCGACGTAGAACGCCTGCACGCCGACGAACGGCTGGGCGGGCTTGCCGCCGGCGAATGCCGGGATCGGGGTGATGTCGTACTTGACGCCGGCCTTCTTGATGTCGGCGACCGCCCACGGGCCGGAGATGAGGAACGCGGTCTTGCCGCCGGTGAACGTGGGGATGGCGTTGTCACCGGTGATGGAGCGGGTCAGCGCGCCGCTGCCCTTCTCGCCGAGCGCGGCGATCTTCTTGAACGCCTCGATCGAGGCCGGCTTGTCCACGCCCAGGTCGGCGGGGTCGTAGTCGCCGTTCGCCTTCTGCCCGAACAGGTAGCCGCCGGCGGACGCGTACAGCGGGTACGCGTGGTACGCGTCGCCGTTGGTGCCGACCTGCAGCGACATGATGTTGGTGACCTTGCCGGCCGTCTTCAGCGTCTGGCCGGCCTTGACGAGGTCCTCGATCGACGCGGGCGCGGTCGGCGCCAGGTCGGTGTTGCGGATCAGGGCGAGGTTCTCGATCGCGTAGGGGACGCCGTACAGCTGGCCGTTGAACGTGACGGCCTTGACCGCGACCTCGGCGAACGCCGACTTCTGCGCGTCCGGCAGCTGCACCGGATCGATCGCGCCGTTCTGGACCAGGTTGCCGATCCAGTCGTGCGCGCCGACGACGATGTCCGGGCCCTTGCCCGACTGGGACGCGGTCACGAAGTTGGTCTGCAGGTCCTTGGAGACCGCCTGGACCTGGACGGTGACGCCGTTGTCCTTGCCGAACTTCTCGGCGAACGGCTTCAGGGCCGCGGACCGCTGGTCGTCGGCCCAGATGGTGAGGGTGCCGCCGGCCGCCTTGGAAGCGTTTGCGGAGCCGGCCTTGTCGCCGTCGCTCTTGCCGCAGCCGGTGAGTGCCAACGACAGAGCCGCAAGGGTGACGACACCCGTGATGCGGATGCGCATGGGGGAATCTCCTGTTCGGACAGGGAAATCGGGGTGTGCAGGGTGTGGTGCGCGGTCTCCTGGAAGGAGCCACGGGGAATGCGCCTGAGCGGGGTGTGACGGGCGGGTGCCGGGTCGCGATTCCAACAGCACCCGCGCGTCGTGGCCGAACGCTAGCAAGACCTTGCGTCGAATGAAAGACCTTGCATCGACCTTTCACAAACACCGGTTCGATGCTTTACAGTCGGCCTATGTCCACCGAGCCACCCCGTGCCCGGCTCGCTGACATCGCCCGGCAGGCGGAGGTCAGCGAGGCGACGGTGTCCCGCGTGCTCAACAACCGCGCCGGCGTCAGCGCGGACACGCGGCAGGCCGTCCTCACCGCGCTCGACGTGCTCGGCTACGAGCGCCCGGAGCGGTTGCGCAAGCGCAGCGCGGGCCTCGTCGGGCTGGTCACGCCGGAGCTGGAGAACCCCATCTTCCCGCTCTTCGCCCAGATCATCGAGTCGGCCCTCGCGCAGCACGGCTTCACACCCGTGCTGTGCACGCAGACCCCGGGCGGCGTGACCGAGGACGAGTACGTCGAGATGCTGCTGGACCGGTCCGTCGCCGGGATCATCTTCATCTCCGGCCTGCACGCCGACACCACCGCGGACCACGACCGCTACCGCAAGCTGATCGACCGGCCCCTGCCGATCGTGATGATCACCGGGCACGTCGCGGGCCTCGACGCGCCCTGCATCTCCTGCGACGACCGGCTCGCCAGCCAGACGGCGGTCGACCACCTCGCATCGCTCGGCCACACCCGCATCGGCCTCATCTCGGGCCCCGACCGGTTCTCGCCGGTGCAGCGCAAGCTCACCGGATACCGCACGGCGATGCAGCGCCACGGCCTCGACGAGATGGTCGAGCTGTCCCTCTTCGGCGTCGAGGGCGGCGCCGCGGCCGCCGACCGGCTCATCGCGCGCGGCGCGACCGGCCTCGTCTGCGGCTCGGACCTCATGGCGCTCGGCGCGATCCGCGCCGCCCGCGCCCGCGGCCTGTCGGTGCCGAAGGACGTCTCCGTCGTCGGCTACGACGACTCGCTGCTCATCGCCTTCACCGACCCGCCGCTGACGACCCTGCGGCAGCCGGTCCGGGCGATGTCCAACGCCGCCGTGCGCGCCCTCGTCGACACCATCAACGGGCAGCCGACCCCGCACTCGGAGTTCCTCTTCAACCCGGAGCTCGTGGTCCGCGGCTCGACGGGCATCGTCGCCCGCTGACGGTCCTTCTCTCCCCTCTTTCGCCTTTCATCGCAAGGGACCCTTCACCGTGCCTTCTTCCGACGTGCCTTCCAACTGGTGGCGCACCGCCGTCATCTACGAGATCTACGTCCGCAGCTTCGCCGACGGCAACGGCGACGGCGAGGGCGACCTCATCGGGCTGCGGGAGCGCCTGCCGTACCTGCGCGACCTCGGCGTCGACGCGATCTGGCTGACGCCGTTCTACCGCTCGCCGATGGTCGACGGCGGCTACGACGTCGCCGACTACCGCGACGTGGACCCGCTCTTCGGCTCCCTGGCGGACTTCGACGCGATGCTCGCCGCGGCGCACGCCCTGGACATCCGCGTCATCGTCGACATCGTGCCCAACCACACGTCGTCGCAGCACCCGTGGTTCACCTCGGCGCTCGCCGCCGGACCCGGGTCGCTGGAGCGCGACCGGTACATCTTCCGGCCGTCCTCCTCCTCGTCGCCGGAGGAGCCCCCGAACGACTGGGAGTCCATCTTCGGCGGCCGGGCCTGGACCCGCACCGCCGACGGCGAGTGGTACCTGCACCTGTTCGACCCCGGCCAGCCCGACCTCAACTGGGACAACGCCGACGTCCGCGCGGAGTTCGAGTCGGTACTGCGGTTCTGGCTGGACCGCGGCGTCGACGGCTTCCGCATCGACGTCGCTCACGGCATGGTGAAGGCGGCCGGCCTGCCGTCCGTCGGGCACCCGCAGCAGATCGGGCTGCTCGGCCGGGAGCCGCTGCCGTACTTCGACCAGGACGGCGTGCACGAGATCTACCGCGCCTGGCGGAAGATCCTCGACTCCTACCCCGGCGACCGGATGGCCGTCGCCGAGGCGTGGGCGTCCACCCCGCTGCGGCTGGCCCGCTACGTCGCCCCCGACGAGCTGCACCAGGCCTTCAACTTCGACTTCCTCGCCGCGCCGTGGTCCGCCGCGCAGCTGCGCGCCACGATCGACGCCTGCGTCGAGGCCGCGGACAGCGTCGGCGCCCCCACCACGTGGGTCCTGTCCAACCACGACAAGGCCCGCCACGTGACCCGCTTCGGCTCGCCCGGCATCGCCCGCGCCGCGGCGCTGCTCATGCTGGCCCTGCCGGGCGCGGCCTACCTGTACCAGGGCGAGGAGCTCGGCCTGCCGGAGGTCCTGGACCTGCCCGACGACGCCCGCCAGGACCCCGTGTGGCACCGCTCCGGCGGCACCGACCCCGGCCGCGACGGCTGCCGCGTCCCGCTGCCGTGGGACGCTTCCCTGCCGGCGTACGGCTTCTCGACGACCGGCCGCTCGTGGCTGCCGCAGCCCGACTGGGCGTCCCTGGCCGCCTCGTCCCAGCATGGCGTGCCGTCGTCGTTCCTGGAGCTGTACCGCACGGCCCTGCGCCTGCGCCGCACCTTCACCGGCCCGCTGACCTGGCACGACTCCCCCGCCGACGTCCTGGACCTCAGCCGCGACGGCGTCCGCTGCGTGGTCAACCTGTCCGGCGCCGCCGTCGCGGTCCCGGCGGGCTCCGTCGTCCTTGCCAGCGGCGACCTGCCTGACGGGACGCTGCCGCCCGACACGGCGGTCTGGCTGCGGTAGAACCGTCCCGTCAGGGGGCATCCGGGGCACGGCGGGTCGCATATGCTGCCCGCCGTGCCGTTTCACATGCCGGTGCCGGAGAGCCAGCCGGTCGACCTCTTCACCGAGCTGCGCCGTCTCGCCACCGACGCCGGCCGGGGTGACTGGCCCGCCGTGGCGGCGTTCCTCGGCGGGCTGCGGTCGCTCGACGACCTCGCGGTGGCGTGCGGCCAGATCGAGGACAAGCTCGACGACCAGGTCCTCGAGCGGGTGCCGTACGGCGACCCGGCCTGGGCGCTGGCGCACACGATCCTCGGGGTCCGCACCGTGCTGCGCGGGTGGAAGATCCGCGGGACCGGCTGGGCCCGCAGCGTCACGCGGCAGCAGTGGGCGGGCTTCTACGAGCACCTCAACCGGGCCGAGCAGATCCTCATCGACGTCACCGCCCGCGAGCCGCGGGCGGGCTACGCGTGGCTCGAGCGGATGATCATCTGCCGGGGCATCTCGCTCGGCCACGACGAGGCCCGCCGGCGCTACGACCGGCTGAGCGCACACCACCCGTTCGCGTACATCGCCGGATACCACCTCGTGCAGCAGCTGCAGCCGAAGTGGGGCGGCTCGTGGGAGAAGGTGTCCGAGTTCGGCGCCGAGCTGCTGCGCACCGCCCCGGCCGGGTCGCTCGGGCTGCTGACGGTCCTCGCCGGGCACATGGAGCGGTTCCATGCCTCCGACTCCGACGCCGAGGGCACCGCGCTCCTGCGCGCCCCGGCCGTCGTCGCGCAGATCCACCAGGTCGCCGACCAGACCGTCCGGCACCCCGCGTTCCAGGGCGGCTACCGGTTCCACACCGCGCACGACTACTTCGCGATGCTGTTCTCCCTCATCGGCGACCACGCCGCCGCGGCGCCGCACTTCCGGGCCCTGGCCGGGCGGCGCACCCCGCTCTGGGCGTCGTACTTCGACAACCCCGGGACCGCGTACGCCGACCTCCGTGACCGCGCGCTGGCGAGAGGCTGATCCCGTGCTGCACCGCACCGACGTCGACGGCGTCCCGACGCTGCTCGCGCCGAGCTCCGGCCCGATGACCGCCGGGCTGACCTTCCGGGTCGGCCTGGCCGACGAGGGCGCCGCCCGCATCGGCATCACGCACCTCGTCGAGCATCTCGCGCTGCACCGGCACGGCGTCGCCGACTACCACTACAACGGCGCCACCGGCAGCGTCGTCACGCACTTCCACATGCAGGGCAGCGAGCGCGACATCGTCACGTACCTGGAGATGGTCTGCGACTCCCTCGCCGACCTGCCGGTGCAGCGGCTGGAGACCGAGAAGGCGATCCTGCGCACCGAGGCGGCCGGGCGCGGCGGCGTCAACCGGATGCTGCCGATGTGGCGGTACGGCGCCCAGCACTACGGCCTGGTCAGCTACCCCGAGTGGGGCATCGACCGGCTCGGCCCCGACGACGTGCGGGCCTGGGCGAACGCCTGGTTCACCCAGGCGAACGCCGTGCTGTGGATCTCCGGCGACCGGATCCCGCCGGGCCTGCGGCTGCGCCTGCCGGCCGGGACGCTCCGCCCGGTGCCGGTCGCCACGACGATCCTGCCGGCGACACCGGCGTACTTCACCGGCGCCGGCGGCGGCGTCGTCTTCGACGGCGTCATGCGCCGGCACGTGGCCGGTTCGATGTTCGCCCTGATGCTGGAGCGGGAGCTGTTCCGGTCGCTGCGGCAGGAGAGCGGCCTGTCATACGCGGCGAGCGCCTCCTACGACCCGCGCGGCGACGGCATGGCGGTGGTCACCGCGTTCGCCGACGCGCTGCCGGAGAAGCAGGGCGCGGTCGTCGGCGGTTTCGTCGACGTCCTCGCCGGGTTCCGGGTCGGCCGGATCTCCCAGACCGACCTCGACGCGGTCCGCGCGAAACGCGACGAGGCGCTGCGCCACCCCGACGCGCACGCCGGCCGGCTGCCGGGCCTGGCCACCGACCTGCTCACCGGCGCGCGGCTGCGCACCCTCGACCAGCTGCGCGGCCAGCTCTTCGCCGTCACCCTCGCCGACGTGCACGACGCCGCCCTGCAGGTCCTCGGCTCGGGGCTGCTGCAGGTGCCGCCGGGCAGCCGCGCCGACTGGGCCGGGTTCGCGGCGGCGCCGACGACGTCCACGGACGCGGTCCCCGGGCACACGTACCGGGCGCTCGACGGCTCCGGCGCTTCGCTCGTCCTCGGCGCGAACGGGGTCAGCATCGTCGAGGGCGAGTGCCGGGCGACGGTCCGCTACCGCTCCTGCGCGGTGGTGCACGCGTGGCCGGACGGCGCGCGGCAGCTGATCGGCCTGGACGGGATCGCGGTGCTGGTCGAGCCGGCGCTGTTCGCCGCGCCCGCGGACACCACCGCCCGCATCGACCGGTCCGTGGACCCGTCGATCGTCCTGCCGATGCCGGCCCGCAACCCGGACGACATCCCCCGCCCGTCGCCGGCACCTGCCACAGGCACGTTCCCGCCGTCCACCGGCACGTTCCCGGCCCCCACCGGCGGACGCCCGCCGGCGACCGGCGTCATCCCGCGGACCATCACGATGCTCCCGCCCGACGGGGTGCTCCCGCCGGCGACCGGCAGGTTCTCGCCGGCGACCGGCCCGCTTCGGCCGGCGTGACGCTGGTCCGCCGCATCCGCTCCCGGCGCTGAGGCCCGGACCGGGGCGGCGAGCAGGCACGACGCCCGGGCCGGGTCGCCGGAGCTGACAGAATCGGCCCATGTGGGAAACGCGGTTCCTGTCGCTCCGCGAGGCGTGCGCGGTCACCGTCCTGGCCTGCGTGACCGGCGGGGTCCTGCTGGGCGTCGCCGGGCGTTTCTCGGCGGCCGACGAGCGGGTCCGCACGGCTCCGCTGTGCACCGCGGAGCAGGCCTTCACGCCGGCGCGGTGCCGGTTCACGTTCGACGGCACGGTCACCGACGCGACCGGCTCCCGCGCCGGTCTCGACGTCTGGGGGCGGCACTACACGGTGGACGCCGTGATCAAGGGCGCACCCGAGACCCACGTCGGCAAGGCGGTGCGGGTGACGATGTACCGCGGCGAGCCCGTGCGTGTCGAGGGCCCGTCGCTGGTGTTCGACGTCGATGGCACGCCCGCGAGCCGGGCGGACTTCTGGCGTAACACCGGCTACGTCCTCCTGCTCGCCGGCGTGTTCGGCGGCGGTGGCAACGTGGTCGTCGCCCTGCTCACCCGCCCCCGGAAGACCAGGTCCGAGGGCGCCGGCCGACCTGGGACGCAGGCCGGAGCCCAGGCCCGCTGAACAGCGGACCCGGGCTGCGGCGGGGTGAACTACTTCCAGGGGGCGTTGACGGTCTGGTTGGCGGTGCCCGTGTTCAGGGTGCGGTTGGCGCCGCTCTCCCAGGTGACGTTGCCGGCGCCGTCCTTCTTGATGAACTTGTACTCCACCGCCGTGTTCGACGGCAGCGTGACGGTGCCGGACCAGACCGGGTAGTTCGCGGAGGACAGGGCGATCGCGTTCGCCGTGTTCCACGAGCCCAGCGCGGGGATCGAGCCGACCACGTACACGTTCTGGCCGAGGACGGTGGTGACGGTCGCGTTGAAGTTGACCGCCGGGTTCGTGGTCGTGGAGCCGTTCCAGGTGGTGCTGACGGTGCCCGTGCCGTTCGCGGGCACGGTGTACGTGTGGTTGCTGCCCGGCTCCCAGGTGACGGCGCCGGCGCTGGTCTTGGTGATGAACTTGTACTCGACCGCGGCGCCCGCCGGGAGCGTCACGGTCTTCGTCCAGGCGGAGCCCGAGGCGGTCATGGGGATGGCGTTGGCGGTGTTCCAGGAGCCGAGCTCCGCGACGGAGCCGACCAGGTAGACGGGGTTGCCCGTGGGCGCGCCGGTCACCGTGAACGCGACGCCCGCCGGCACCGGCGACGAGGTGGACGGCGTCGGCGACGGGGTGCCGCCGGTGACGCGGGCGTTGACGTGCAGCGCCACGGCGTCCTTCGCGTTCGCGCCGACCGTGGCCTGGCCGGAGCCGTTGACGGTCACCGTCGGGCCGCTGCACGTGCCGGCGGAGGCGGTGTAGTCGCCGTGGATGACGTCGCAGTAGACGCCCGCCGGCAGGCCGGTGCTGAACGTGCGGGACGCGACCGACCCGCCGCCGTTGTTGATGAGCGTCCAGCCGAGCGCGCCGCGGGAGAAGGCGATCGCGTTGGAGCCGTCGCTCCACCAGTTGCCGACGGTCGTGCTGGCCTTGGTGGCGTTGTGGAAGCCGACCATGTTGCGCACGGACCGCTGCCGGTGCTGGCACTCCCAGCCGCTGCCGCAGGTGACGCCGGTGACGTAGCCGTTGGCGTCGGCGGGCGGGGACGCGTCGTTGTTGGTGAAGCTGAACGAGCTCATCACGTTCGGGGTGCCGTAGTTCCACGCCAGCATGAAGACCGTGGCGAGGGTGTCGGTGCTGCCGTTCTTGTAGCTGAGGGTGGAGCCGTTGCGTTCGGTGTCGTGGTTGGACACGAACGCGGTCGCCTTGTCCGACGGGCGCAGGCCCCAGCTGGTCCCGAACGTCTGCAGGTTCGCGATGCTGCCGGTGAACTGGTTCTTCAGGTTGGTGGCGTAGTTGAACTCCAGGACCCCGCCGATGCCCTCGTAGGCGGCCATCGACAGGTTGCCGCTGCCGCCGGGCATGACCTCCTGCGCCCAGTACACGTTCTGGTTCGTCAGCTTGCCCTTGATGGCGGCGAGGTCGGCCTGCGCCATGTGCTTGGCCGCGTCGATGCGGAACCCGTCGACGCCGACGCTGATCAGGTCGTTGAGGTAGCCGGCGATCTTCGTGCGGACGTAGTCGGTCTCGGTGGTCAGGTCGGAGAGGCCGACGAGCTGGCAGTTCCAGACCTCCGTCTGGTTGTTCCAGTCGTGGATCTGGTTGTCCGCCTGGGGGCAGGCGCCCGGGTTGTGGTGGAAGTCGTTGTACCCGTAGCCGGCGCTCGGGTAGCTGTAGTTGTTGGTGAAGGACGCTGGCCCGTACGCGGTCGTCGAGGACTGGTTGGCGCCGGTCATGTGGTTGATGACGGCGTCCACGTACACCTTGACACCCGCGGCGTGGCAGGCGTTGACCATCGCCGTGAACTGGGCCCGGGTGCCCATGCGGCTGTTGAGGTCGTAGGCGGCCGGCTGGTAGATGTCCCACCACGGGTGGCCGGCCACGCTGATCGAGTCCTCCGGCGGCGCGACCTGCACGGCGCCGTAGCCGGCGGGGCCGAGGACGTTGGTGCACTCGGTGGCGATGGACGTCCACGGCCACAGCCACAGGTTGGCGATGACGTCGTCGGAGGCGACGGACGCGTCGGCCTGACGGTCGGCGGACAGCAGCGGGTAGGCGAGCGCGCCGGTCATGGCGAGCGCGACCGCGCCGATACTCAGGACACGTTTCTTCACAGGGGTGTCTCCAATGCTCAGCGGAGGTAGGGGCCGGCGGTGCCGACCCGGCCCGGCGCGGGGTTGCCGGGCAGCGACAGCACGTAGACGCGCATGGCGCCCTTGGCGGTCACGGTGGCGGTGAGGGTGCCGCCGGTGACGGTCTGCACGTCACCAGTGACGGCGTCGGTGTAGGTGCCGTTGGGGATGCCGGTGAAGGTGGCGGTGCTGGAGATGGCGACGAGGACGAAGCTGTCCACGCTGCCGGCGGTGTAGCGGCGCTTGTACGCGATGCCGCCGGAGACGCCCGCGGTGGAGTACTGCCCCATCTGCAGTGCCGGCACCGCGCGGCGGATCTGGTTGAGTCGCTGGACGTGCTGGACGAGCGGCTTGTTCAGCGTCGTGGCGACCGGGCCGCTGGCGCTGGCGACGGTGCCGTAGCCGGAGGCGACGACCGTGCCCTCCACATAGGACCCGAAGTAGGCCCGGCCGGTGTTCGCCAGGGGGCACGTCGGGCCGCAGTCGATCTGCTTGCCGGCCTGGAACTCGACCTCCGAGCCGTAGTAGAGGACCGGGACGCCGCGGAACGTCCACATGAGATCCATGTTCTCGGCCCACGCATCCGTCCCGCCGGCGTAGCGGGTGCTGGACTTGTTGGGGCCGTAGTCGTGCGAGTCCACGTACACGGCGTTGTACGTGGCGTCGTTGACGCTGTCGTCGGAGTCCTTGCCGTTGTTGAAGGCGTTGGCGGCGTCACCGAAGTTCATGTGCATCCGCATGTCGATGATGTTCATGCCGGAGAACTGGCTGTGGTCCGGCGCGTGGTAGAGGTTGCCGTTCAGGAACGCGTTCGTCGACGTCGGCTGGTTGCCGGTGCCCTGCAGGTTCTCGTAGTTGAACTGCTCCAGGGCCGCGGTCGCGTCGTCCGCGCTGTAGGTGCGCCGCTCCTTCCACGTGTAGAACTGCGCGGAGTGGTTGACGGAGCCGCGGTTCCACTTGTCGTTGACGAACGCGGCGACCTCGCCGAAGACGTAGAAGTCGTTCGCCTTCGCGGCACCGTACTTCTGGACCAGGTGCTGCTGGAGGGCCGGCAGGAAGCGCCGGTTCCAGGTGACCCGCGGGATGTGCACGGCCGTGTCGATGCGGAACCCGTCGACGCCCATGTCGATGTAGGAGTTGTACGCGTCGATGAGGTACTGCTGCACGACCGGGTTCTCGGTGTTGAAGTCGGCGAGGTCGTCGTGCAGCCAGCAGGAGCGGGCGTCCTCGCCTTCCCAGTTGCCGATCCAGCACTGGTGGTACAGGTCGGCGGGGAACATCTTCGCCGTCGGGCTCGGCCACTGGCAGTGGTGGTTGGCGTAGCCTTCGGGGCTGAACGTGCCGTTGGTCTGCCCGTAGTTCGGGCAGGTGTTGCCGGCGGGCGCGGTGGTGGACCACAGGTCGCCGTTGTAGGCGCGGCCGAGCGCGTTCTCCTCCAGCGGGTTGTACGTCTTGCCGGGGACCTTCTCGCTGTACATCCAGTCCCACTGCCCGTCCCGGGCGCCCCACACGGTCGGCACGTACAGGCCCTTGGCGCCCCAGCGGGAGCTGTGGTTGTAGACCACGTCCTGGTAGATCTTCAGGCCCTTGGCGTGCGCGGCGTCGATGAGGTTCTGGTAGCTGGCGCCGGGCGACTCGAGGCGTGGGTCGACGCGGAAGAAGTCCCAGCCGTGGTAGCCGTGGTAGTCGTAGTCGGACCGGTTGAGCACGACCGGGGTGATCCAGATCGCGGAGAAGCCGAGGCCCTTGATGTAGTCGAGCTTGTCGACGAGGCCCTTGAAGTCGCCGCGGAACATCGGGTCGTTGTTGGCCGCGTTGCCCGACTTCACGTGCTGGCTGCCGCCCCTGTCGTTGGAGGCGTCCCCGTCGTAGAAGCGGGCGGTGAGCACGAAGTAGATGCTCTCCTTGCGCGGGTCGCCGCCGAGCATGGATCCGCCGGCGGGCAGCGGCGGCGCGTCGCCGGTCGTGACGGTGACGGTGCTGGACGCGCCGGAGAGGTTGCCGGCGGCGTCGACGGCCTTCACGGTGTACGAATAGCTGGTCCTCGGCGCGAGGCCGCCGTCGATGTATCCGTTGGTGGCGGTGGTGAGCACGGTCGCGCCGGGGTTGCGGGTCACCTGGTAGCCGGTGACACCGCGGTCGTCGGTCGAGGCGGTCCAGGCGAGCGTGACGGTGACGTGGTCGGCGGTCGCGGTGACGCCGCCGGGGACGCTCGGCGGGGTCGTGTCGGGCGGGACGGCCGCGCACGGGTCGGTCGCGCCGCCGGTGACGACCCCGCCGGCGACCTTCGACGTGCCGGCGTCGATGCGGTAGTTGGCGCCGTTGTTGTTGTCCCACGTGCCGGAGCCGTTGTTGAACACCGCCTGCATGCCGGTGGCGGCGCCCAGCGCGACGGTCTTCTTCACCCAGCCGGCGCAGGCGACCTCGTTCATCGCGACGCCCGGCACCGCGGTCCACGCCTCGCCGTTCGGCGCGTAGTGGATGTTCACCACCGGCCAGTTCCTGCCGGCGGTGGAGTAGAAGACGGTGGCGGTGTTGCCGGTCGGCGGCGGGGTCGTCGGCGTCGGCTGGCCGCCGCACGGGTTGCCGGTGCCCGCGACACCGCCGGCGACCGTGACGTCGCCGGTGCCGAGGGCGTAGTTGCGGCCCGAGTTGTTGTCCCAGGTGCCGGAGCCGTTGTTGAACACGACCTGCAGGCCGTTGGCGGACCCGAGGTCGATGGTCTTGCTGTACCAGCCGGTGCAGGCCGGCGTCATCGCCACGCCCGGCACGGCCGTCCACGCGCCGCCGTTGGGCGCGTAGTGGATGTTGATGGTGGTCCAGGCGGCGGCGGGCTTGTAGTAGACGGTGACGGTGGTGCCCGCGGCGGCGAGGGCGGGGACGACGAGGAGGGACGCCAGCAGCGTCAGGACGGCGAGCAGCAGGGCTCTTCTTCGGGACACGGGGTGCTCCTTGCGTGCATCGATGCGGCGGCGGACCGACCGACGTGACAGCCTGGCGGGGCATGGCAGCGCGTGGAGGAAGACTGATCTGGCCGATTGACACATGTCAAGCTTCTTGCAAAAATCACCAACTCCTCACCGGACAGATCCGGGCTGAGCTGCTGAAACCTCGACGCCATCTTGCAAAGATCAACAGGTCTTTACCGGCGCGTTACGGGAAGCTAGCATCAGGGCGCTCTTGCAAGACCTTGCAACTCCTGCAAGCCGCCTACAGTGGAGCGTATTCGTGAAGCGTCCCCTCATGCTCGCGGCGGTCCTCGCCCTGACCGCCGTCGGGCTCAGTGCCCCGCCCGCGGCGGCGTCCCCGGACCGCGGCGACGTCACCGCACACCTCTTCCAATGGCCGTGGCGCGACGTCGCCCACGAGTGCCGCACCACCCTCGGCCCGGCCGGCTACGCCGCCGTGCAGGTCACCCCGCCCCAGGAGCACGTCGAGTTACCCGCGCAGGGGTATCCGTGGTGGCAGGCGTACCAGCCGGTCAGCTACAAGCTCGACAGCCGCTACGGCAACCCCCGCGAGTTCGCCGGCATGGTCGAGGCCTGCCACCGCGCCGGGGTCAAGGTGTACGTCGACGCCGTCATCAACCACATGTCGGGCCAGACCACCGGCGGCGTGGGCAGCGGCGGCACCCGGTTCGGCAAGTACGACTACCCCGGCCTGTACGACAGCACGGACTTCCACCACTGCGGCCGCAACGGCGACGACTGGATCCACGACTGGAACGACGCGTGGGAGATCCAGCACTGCGAGCTGCTCGGCCTGTCCGACCTCGCGACCGAGCAGGAGGACGTGCGCACCGACATCGCCGGCTACCTCAACGGCCTGCTGCGCCTCGGCGTCGACGGCTTCCGCATCGACGCCGCCAAGCACGTCCCGGCGGCCGACCTCGCCGCCATCAAGGCCAAGCTGAAGCGGCCCGCGTACCTCTACCAGGAGGTCCTCGGCAACGCCCCGATCCCGAAGTCCGACTACCTGCCGGTCGGCGACGTCATCGAGGACGCGTACGGCCAGCAGATCAGCCGCGTCGTGAAATCCGGCAAGCTCAGCTGGCTCGACCAGTTCGGCGAGGCGTGGGGCTTCTCCCCGTCCGCCACCGCCGTCGTCTACGTCGACAGCCACGACACCGAGCGCGACCAGAGCGGCGCGACCCTCACGTACAAGGACGGGCCGCTCTTCGCGCTCGGCAACGCCTTCTCCCTCGCGTGGCCCTACGGGCACCCGCTCGTGCTGTCCAGCTACGGGTTCACCAGCACCGACGCCGGGCCGCCGGGATCGTCGGCCGCCGGCGACCTGGGCGCCGTGCGCTGCGGCGGGGTCACCAGCGGCCCCGGCGGCTGGCTCTGCCAGCAGCGGGACACCGCGACCACCGGCCTGGTCGGCTTCCGCAACGCCGCCGGCACCGCGCCGGTCAGCCGTTGGTGGAGCGACGGCGACAACGCGATCGCCTTCGCCCGCGAGGGCCGCGGCTACATCGTGCTCAACCGGGAGAGCACCGCCGTCACCCGCACGTTCGACACGGGCCTGCCGGCCGGCGTCTACTGCGACGTCACCCGCGGCACCGTGCGCGGCGACCGGTGCACGGGCCCGACCGTCACCGTCGGCAAGGGCGGCGCGCTGACCACGACGGTGCCCGGGCTGAGCACCCTCGCGATCGACGTGCGGCACCGCGTCTCCCGGCCCGTCGCGGCTCCCGCGGCGGCGGTGTCGTTCTCCGCGTACGCGGTGGTCGCCCCGGGCGAGCGCCTCGTCCTCGTCGGCAACGCCCCCGCCCTCGGCGCCTGGAACCCCGCGAACGGCGTGCGGCTGTCCTCCAGCGGCTATCCACAGTGGACCGCGCGGGTCCAGGTCCCGGCCGGCACCGCGCTGGAGTACAAGTACGTGAAGCTCGCCGCCGACGGCACGGTCACCTGGGAGAGCCGCCCCAACCGCACGGAGACCGTGCCCGCCGACGGCTGGCTGTCCACCTCGGACGGCTGGGAGGCCGGCGCCACCGTCCAGGGTGACGTGACGCTGCACGTCGCCGAGGAGCCGGGGCAGCAGCTGTTCCTCGTCGGCGCCGCGCCTTCCATCGGCTCGTGGAACCCGGCGAACGCCGTGCCGCTGACGAAGGCGGCGGACGCGACGTGGACCGGCCAGGTGACCCTGCCGGGCTCGGCGGTCGTCGAGTACAAGTACATCCGCAAGGACGCCGCCGGCACCGTCACCTGGGAGAGCGACCCGAACCGAACGGTCGCCACCCCGTCGGGCGGCAGCATCGCCCTGAACGACACCTGGCGCTGACCGGCAGCACTTTCGGTCTGATCGACAGAAGTCATGGACATTCGAGCAAAAGTCTTCTAGCGTGGCTGACACATCGAGGGCCGTCACCGCAAGGTGGCGGCTCGCGGTGCCCGTGTCGCCCTTCGGCGAGCGCGCGGGAGTTCTCAGGGCGGCGCACCGTGCCGCCGGACAACTCCTACCCTCTGGAGCGCTCGATGAGGAGAACCGTCCTCGGCGCGGCGGCCGCCGTCCTGATCGCGGGCCTGCTGCCCGCGACGCAGGCCCGCGCCGCCGTCCCGCCGCAGGAACCCGGCGTCACGCTGCGCGTCTTCGACGTGCAGACGCCGCTGAGCTCGATCTGCACCCTCAAGACCGGGCAGACGCCGAACATCGACAAGCTCATGCCGACGGTCAACTGGAGCACGGCCGCCGACTTCGGTCTCGAGGACCTGTTCCAGGCGCAGGTGACGGGCAACGTCAACGTCACCGCCGCCGGGTCGTACATCTTCCGGCTCACCAGCGACGACGGCTCCCGGCTGCTCGTCGACGGCGCGACCGTCATCAACCACGACGGGCTGCACGGGGCGACCGCCATGGACGGCACCGTCACCCTCGGCACCGGCTACCACGCGATCCGGATCGACTACTTCGAGCGGACCGGCGGGCAGCAGCTGACCCTCGAGTGGCGGCCGCCGGGCGCGTCCGGGTTCACGGTCGTGCCGAACTCGGCGCTGAGCACCGACGCCGGGGTCGTGCGGGTGACCGCGCCCGGGCGCAAGGAGTGCGAGGGGGCCGCCGACAGCCCCGGCGACGGGCTGCCGCTGAACGCCGTGCATCCCGGGTACACCTTGACCAACCTCCGCCCGAACGGCTTCCAGCCGCAGGTGAGCGCCATGGACTGGCTGCCCGACGGGCGGCTGGCGATCACGACCTGGGGCGGCAGCAACACCACCGTCGGCGAGGTCTACCTGCTCAGCGGCGTCACCGGCGCCACATCGCCCGCGCAGGTGACCTACACCAGGATCGCGACCGGCCTGCGCGAGCCGATGGGCATCAAGTACGTCGACGGCAAGCTGTACGTGTCGCAGAAGCACGAGCTGACCGAGCTCAACGACACCAACGGCGACGGCCAGATCGACCAGTACCGCACCGTCGCGACGTGGCCGTTCGACGGCAACTTCCACGAGTTCGCGTTCGGGCTGCTGTACAAGGACGGCTTCTTCTACCTGAACCTGTCGGTGTCCATCAACCAGGGCGGCGCGACCACCGAACCGCAGGGCTCGCCGAACCGCGGCACCAGCCTGAAGATCAACCGCAGCACGGGCGCGGTGCAGTACGTCGCCGGCGGCCTGCGCACCCCCGACGGCATCGGCTGGGGCCCGGAGGGCGACATCTTCGTCACCGACAACCAGGGCGGCTGGCTGCCGGCCTCGAAGCTGGTGCGCATCAAGCAGGACCGGTTCTTCGGCCACTACACCAACCCGGACGGGCCGTTCGACAACCAGCCGGTGACCGCCCCGGTGCTGTGGCTGCCGCAGAACGAGATCGCCAACTCCCCGAGCACCCCGCTGCTGCTGTCCAGCGGCCCGTTCGCCGGCCAGCTGCTGTTCGGCGACGTCACCTACGGCGGCATCCAGCGCGCGTACCTGGAGAAGGTCAACGGCGAGTACCAGGGCGCGGTCTTCCGGCTCACGCAAGGCCTGGAGATGGGCGTGCTGCGGCTCAGCCAGGGCCCCGACGGCGCGCTGTACGCCGGCGGGCTCGGCGCGGGCGGCAACTGGGGTCAGGAGGGCAAGCTCACCTACGGCCTGCAGAAGCTCACCCCGAACGGCGCCTCGGCCTTCGAGATCAAGGCGATGCGGGCGATCGCCGGCGGCTTCGAGCTCGAATACACCCAGCCGGTGTCCTCGGCGACCGCGGCCTCCTACGTGGCCAAGCAGTGGCGCTACGTCCCGACCCTCGCGTACGGCGGCCCGAAGGTCGACGAGGAGACGCTGCAGGTCACGTCCGCCACGCTGTCCGCGGACCGGCTCAAGGTGACGCTCCAGCTGGCCGGCCTCAAGCCCGGCCGGGTCGTCTACCTGCGCTCCCCGCGCCCCTTCACGTCCACCACCGGGGCGTCGCTGTGGAGCACGGAGGCGTGGTACACGCTGAACAGCCTCGTCGACGGCACCCTGGCGCAACCGGGCCGGCTCGAGGCGGAGCACGCCGGCCTGAGCGGCAGCGCGCACGTCGCGACCGACCACAGTGGATACACCGGGTCGGGTTTCGTCGCCGGCTACGGTACGGCCGGCGCGGCGACCACGTTCAGCGTCACGACGCAGACGGCCGGCGCGTACGACGTCAACCTGCGCTACAGCAACGGCCCCAACCCGTCGCCGGGGACGAAGACGGTGAGCCTCTACGTCAACGGCGCGAAGGTCCGCCAGGTCAGCCTCGCCAGCACCGGCGACTGGGAGACGTGGGCCAACGCGGTGGACCGGGTGACGCTGCGGGCCGGCGGCAACACCATCGCGTACAAGGTGGACAGCGGCGACATCGGCCACGTGAACCTCGACAGCCTCACCGTCGGCCTGCCGCCCGGCGACCGCACCGGCACCATCACCGGCGCGGACGGCCGGTGCGTCGACGTCAGCAACGCCGACACCGCCAACGGCACCAAGGTCCAGCTGTGGGGCTGCAACGGCACGACCGCGCAGAGCTGGACCCGCACCGGCGACACCCTGCGCGCCCTCGGCAGGTGCCTGGACGTCAGCGGCGGCAACACCGCGGCCGGCACCCCGGTGCAGCTGTGGAACTGCAACGGCAGCGGCGCCCAGGTGTGGCAGGCCCAGCCCGACGGCGCGCTGCTCAACCCGCAGTCGGGCCGGTTCCTCAACGCCGGCGGCGCCGCCCTGCAGATCGGCGACGCGCGGCAGGTGTGGACGCACAACGGGGTCAGCCGGGTGCAGCTGTTCGACGGCGGCAACCTCAACGCGTTCGCCGCGTCCGACGGCAGCGCGGCGACCTGGCCCGTGTCCGGCGGATCGGTGGAGGTGCTCGGCGGTGACCTGCGCACCAAGCAGACCTACGGCGACTTCAAGCTGCACGTGGAGTTCTGGCTGCCGAACCTGCCGCCCGAGGTGACCGGCCAGGCGCGCGGCAACAGCGGCATCTACCTGCAGGACCGCTACGAGCTGCAGGTGCTCGACACGTACGGCAGGGCCACCCTCGCCACCAACGAGTGCGGCGCGATCTACCTGAAGCGGGCACCGGACAGCAACCCGGCGACGGCACCGGAGACGTGGCAGACCTACGACGTCACGTTCCGCGCCGCCCGCTGGAACGGCGCGACGAAGACGGAGAACGCCCGCGTCACCGTCGTGTGGAACGGCGTCGTCGTCCACAACGACGTGGCGATCGACGGCCCGACCGGCAACGGGGCCGCCGAGTCCGCGGCCGCGCTGCCGATCCGCCTGCAGGACCACAACGACCCCGGCGCCAACGTCCGCTACCGCAACATCTGGATCGAGCCCGCGTAGGGCAAGGGCGTGTCTGGTAAGTCGTCGACCTGGTTGGCTGCGTGTCGGTGATAGATAGGAAACGAGGTCTCCGGTAGGTGGGTCAGCGACCAGGCAAACCTGAATACCGGAGACCTCGTGGCCAGCTAGGCGGTGACGAGGCGGCACGATCTCACCGACGCGCAGTGGTTCGACCCCGAGCGCTACAAGCTGGAGGAGAAGGGCCTCATCGAGCGGGCCGTCGACCCCGCCGACACGCGGGCCAGGCGGCTGCGGGTCACGGACCGGGGCGCCGAGGTCGCCCAGCGCGCGATCGAGGCCGTCGAGGCCGCCGATGCCGCGTTCTTCGCCGGTACGGACGCAGCCGCCGTCATCCGGACGCTCAAGCCCCTGGCGGGTCGCTGACGGGCACGGCGGAGAAGAACTGGCGGCCGCCGCGCAGGTGCCGGTCGAAGCGCAGCCCGGTGGCGAGGAGGGCGGCGCGCATGTCGGCGTTGCTGAGGCGGCGGACCGAGTTGCGCAGCTCCCAGGTGGTGCCGCCGCGGCGGTAGGTGTTGTGACCGTCCAGGACCGTGCCGTCGAAGGACTCGATCTCGAACGTGACCTCGAGCGGGCCGAGCCGGCCGGTGAACCGCACCGCCGTGTCGAACCACGACGGCGGCAGCCAGCGCAGCACGACCAGGCCATCGGGGGTGACGTGCCGGCGGCACGCGGCGAGCAGCTCGTCGCGCAGCGTGACGTCGGCGGCGTTGACGCGGGTGGTCGCCGCCAGCACCACGGGGAAGCGCTCGCCGAGGTCCAGGCCGCCGAGGTCCGCCTGCACGGTGCGGGCGTCGCGGACCTGGGCCAGCATGCCCGGCGAGTCGTCGACGACCACCACCTCGTGACCCAGTCCGGTGAGGCCGTTCGCGAAGCGCCCGCCGGCGTGGCTGAGGTCCAGGATCGCCGCGCCCGGCGGGACCTTGGTGTGGACGAAGGCCGGTTCGCCGCCGTCGGGCAGCACCGCGTAGAGACCGACGGGGCGGCCGTCGGCGGTGACCTCGGACATCAGGCAACCATGCCATGCGCAGACGGTTGTCGTGCGCCGCTTGCGGCGCATGGGGGGCCCGCGGGGTGGGAACCCCCGCGCGGGACCCGCCGCTTGCGGTGGGGCAGCTGGTGACAGCATGATTGCCCGCGACATGACCTCACTCGACCTCTGTTACGAAAGCCTCGACGGGTTGTCCGTCGGCGACGCGGTCGGCGCCCAGTTCTTCGTGCCGGGCACCACGCTGTCCCACATCACCGAGGCGAAGGAGCCGCCCGGCGCCTGGCCGTGGACCGACGACACGGAGATGGCCTGCTCGATCGTCGACGAGCTCGCGGTGCACGGGCGCATCGACCGGGACAGGCTCGCGTCGGCGTTCTCCCGCCGGTACGAGCCGTACCGCGGCTACGGCGGCGGCGCCGTCGTCGTCCTGCACCGGATCCGCGACGGCGTGCCGTGGCGGGAGGCGTCCCGGGACGCGTTCGACGGCCTCGGCTCGATGGGCAACGGCGCCGCGATGCGGGTCGCGCCGCTCGGGGCGTTCCACGCCGGGGACTCGCGCAGCGCCGCGCTCGACGCGATGCGCAGCGCCGAGGTCACCCACGCGCACAGCGAAGGCATCCTCGGCGCGGTCGCCGTCGCCGTCGCGGCCGCCGAGGCGGGCTGGGGGCGGCTCGTCGACGCGCCGCTGGAGCCCGGCGAGCTGTTCGACGCGGTGCTCGCGTACCAGGTGGACAGCCAGGTCAAGAGCGGCCTGGAGCGGGCCCGCCGGCTCGTCGACGAGGGCGCGGGCGTGGCGGAGGCCGCGTACGTCCTGGGCAACGGCTCGCAGGTGCTCGCGCAGGACACGGTGCCGTTCGCGCTGTGGGCCGCCGCGACCCACCTCGCCGACTACCGCGCGGCGATCCTGGCGTGCGTGGAGGCCGGCGGCGACGTCGACACGACGGCCGCGATCACCGGCGGTGTCGTCGCCGCGGCGGTCGGCCGCGACGGCATCCCGAAGGACTGGCTCACCCACCGCGAGCAGCTGCCGGGCTGGGTCGCGGCACCCTGAGGCCGCGATGCAAACTTTCCGGCACCGACGGCGTCAATGGCGGTGAAGGAGGTGCCACGTCGTGGAGACACCCGAGGAGGCCGAGTTCTCGGCCTTCGTCGAGCAGCGCGCGCACGCGCTGCTGAAGACGGCGTACGCGCTGACCGGGGACCGGCACGCCGCCGAGGACCTCGTGCAGAACGCCCTGGCGAAGGCGTTCGCCCGGTGGCGGCGCATCGACGAGCCTGAGCCGTACCTCCGGCGGATGATCTACAACGAGTTCGCGTCGGGGTGGCGCAGCCGGCGCCGGCAGGCGGAGGTGACGGTCGCCGAGCCGCCGGACCGCGCCGGCACCCGGCACCTCGACTCCGACACCGCGCTGCGGCTGCTGCTGCGCGACGCCCTGCGGGCGCTGCCGCCCCGGCAGCGGGCGGTGCTGATCCTGCGGTACTTCGAGGACATGAGCGTGGAGGAGACCGCCGAGATCCTGTCCTGCCGGGTGGGCACGGTCGCCAGCCAGGCGTCCCGCGGCCTGGCGAAACTGCGCGAGCTCGTGCCGCAGCTCGACTGGGTGGAAGTGGGAGGTCGGCACTGATGCGCTTCGAGCGGCTGCTCCACGAGACGATCGACGAGATGGCCGGCGAGGTCCACGCCCCCGGCGCCGGCCTCGCCGCCCGCAGCATGGCCAAGGGCCGGCGCATCCGCCGGACCCGCCGCCTGGCCGTCGGCGCCGCCGCGGCCGTGGCGGTCGCCGCCGTCGCCGTGCCGTGGCTGGCCCTGCCGCACCGGGACGGCGCGGCGCCCGTGGTGCCGGCCGCGTCGGTGACGGCGTCCCGACAGGCGTCACCCGCGGCGACACTCGCGTGGGGGTCGGGACTCCCCGGTGGCTGGGTCGTGACCAAGATCGGCGACCGGGTGCTCGACCGGGCGACCGGCGAGCTCGTCGCCACGTCCGGCGTGGTGTGGCCGGCGCCGGCCGGCAAGCGGGTCCTCACCGTCGTCGCCCCCGAGAAGGTACGGATCAGCGACGTCCGCGGCACGAACCCGGTCACCGTCGACACCGCCGGCTTCGTCGGCGACTACAGCTGGAACGCGATCGGTGACCGCCTCGTCGGCGGGATCAGCCAGAAGGAGCCGTTCCAGGTCGGGTTCGCCGTCATCGACGCCGGGACCGGTGAGGTGCGCCGGCACTGGATCGACCACGACCGGTACGACTGCAGCGAGTGCACCTTCACCTGGACGCGCGACGGCGGCGGCGTCACGCTGCCCATCGCCGACCGCTCCGGCGGTGAGGCGGAGGAACGTGTCGACCACCTCCAGTACTTCGACGCCACGTCCGGCGAGGCCAGAAGCTTCGCGCAGGTGCCGGCGATGCCGTCCGGCCCGTTCTCGTGGTCTCCGGGTGGCCGGTACGTCGTGGCCGGCCCCCCGGTGCCCGGGGCGTCGGCGGGCTGGCGGCGCTTCGACACCACCACCGGGCAGAGCGTGCCCTTCCCGGGGCCCGCGGTGTGGGTGACCGCCGACGTGCTGCTGGCCGTGCGGGACGGCAAGGTGCTCGTGGTGACCCCGGACGGCACCGTCACCGCCACGCTCGACGTGCCCGGCGCCGAGCCGGGCACCGCGATCAGCATCGGACCGCCGGGCTAGCGGGGCACCCGCAGCGGCCGCTCGACGGCGTCCTGGGCCGCCAGCAACGCCATCAGGTCGCGGTACGCGGCCGGGTCCAGGTCGCCGGTCAGCAGCCGGTCGAACGCCTTCGCCTCGCGGCGGGCCAGGACGGGGCCGGCCGGGCGGGGCGGGGGGAGCGGGCCGAAGCGGGCGGCGAGCCACCTGGCCGCCCGCGGCTCGTACGCGCCCTCGAGACGGTGGTGCCGGATCATCCACGCGTGGAGGGCGATCAGTACCGCGTACGCCACGGCGACGAACAGCACGACGAGCACACCGAGCAGGGTATCCCCCCGACGTGCGGGGCCGGTGAGTTGGCCGCCGCTCGAATCCGCCGATAGGGTTGCGGACCGCAGCAAAAGGCGAAACGGGAGGAGCAGGGCCGCGTGGTGCAGGAGTGGCAGCCGGACCTCTTCGACAGCGGCCCGGTCACCAGCTCCGACCAGCCCGAGGTCCGTTCACCGGCCGCCGACGCGTCGATGCGGGCCCGCTGGCGGGCGCTGATCCTCACCGACCCGGTCGCCCGGCTCGTCCGCAACGCCGCCCACGCCAGCGTCCACCAGGCCTACGACCTGCGCCAGCTCGCCCTCGCCGCCGTCGACATCGCGGTCGCGTCGATGGGGTTCGCCAGGCAGATCACCCTCGCCGAGCTGATCGAGTCGACCGCCGAGCTCGCCGCCGTCATGCACCCCGGGGGCGCGGCCGGCGACCACCAGGACGCCGCCCGCTGGGTCGTGAAAGGCCTGCTCAACGACGCCGACAACCAGGGCGCGTTCGTCTACTCGTTCGTCGACGCGCACGCGTTCCCGCCGCGCCGCGAGGAGTACGCGTTCAAGCTCCTGCAGCTGCAGGACGGCCCCGACGGCGCGGTCGTGCTCGCCTCCCACCAGGCGGTCATGCTGTACCTCAACGGCCTCGACCTGGACGTCGACGACGCCGAGGCCGCGTTCTCCGTCGTGCTGCAGCGCCAGCTGCGGGACCGGCGCTTCGAGGCCGCCGCCCGCACCGCCACGCAGGCCGAGCGCGTGTCGGTGGCCATGTCCGCGTCCCTCGCCGACGTGCTCGACGCGACCCGCCGCGACGTGCGCGCGTTCGACTGGATCACCGACGTGCCGCACCGCCTCGCGCGGGCCCGCGAGCACGTCGAGGCCCGCATCGCCGCCGACGCCGAGGTCCTCAACCACGTCGCGGCGGGCATCGACACCGAGACCGACAGCGCCGTGCGGCAGGCGTCCGGCGACCTCGTGGAGACCCTGCGCCGCATCCGCCGGGTGCACCTGGACCTCGCGGAGCGGGTCGCCGGCGCGCGGGGCGTGTTCCTGCAGGCCCAGCTGAGCCAGGTCTTCGCCCGCCGGGTCCACCTGCGGCTGCTCAACATCGAGCCGGAGCTGTTCCACCCCGTGCTCGACGCGCCGGCGGAGCAGGCCCGGGTCGTGGCCGAGACGTTCGGGGACCGGGTGCTCGGCCTGCGCGTGCCGCGGCTGCTGCACCTCGACGGGCTCGTCGACATGCTGCTCGCCCCGCCCCGCGCGGCCGAACCCGCCGACCAGGAGACCGAGACGCCCGGCGACGTCGAGGGCGTCGACCTGCAGGCCTACCCGCCGGCGGTCGTCGCCGAGGCCACC
The DNA here is from genome assembly GCF_040614215.1 of Dactylosporangium sp. NPDC006015. NCBI lineage: Bacteria > Bacillati > Actinomycetota > Actinomycetes > Micromonosporales > Micromonosporaceae > Dactylosporangium > Dactylosporangium sp. NPDC006015. Next base: position 72,557 of record NZ_JBEXUD010000019.1, on the reverse strand, counting down.
CGCATCCTGCGCCGCGCCGCGGACGAGCCGGTCCCGCTGTCGGCGCTGCTGGACTGGGCCACCGAGGCCACCGAGGCCACCGAGGCCACCGACGGCGGCGACGACCTGCGGGAGCTGGTGCTGCTGACGGCGCTGTGGTCCTACGCGCCCGACGTCGGGGACCCCGACGCCAAGTCCGACCTCACGGCCCTCACCGAGGCGCTGTCCGCGGAGCGCTCCGGCGACCGCCTCGACCATCCCCTCGCCTGGGGCGACGACCTGCTGGTGCGCTACGAAGGAGGCCTGGACTCGTGACGGTCCCGATCGAGGACGTGTGGTCGGCGGCCGAGCTCGTCGCGTTCGGCCTGCGCACCGGCGCCCGGCCCACCGACGGCAACACCTACGGTCAGCTGCTGGAGCGGTACCGCACCAACACCGCCTTCCGTGACGCGGTCGACACCGTCGCCGGGGGCCTCGGCCTCGTCGTGCTCGGCGCGCCCGCCCGCACCGGCCTGGTCCTGAGCACCCAGCCGGGCAGCGTGTTCGCGCTGCGCATGGCCGACCTGCGCGGCGGCAGCATGAGCGCCGACGACAAGCTCATCGCCGGACTCGTCGTGCTGGGCATCGCCGCGTACGCGTTCCCGCACGACGTCGACCTCGACACCACCGACGTGAAGATCGTGGAGGTCGCGGCGCTGGATCGGTTCGTCCGCGACGCCGCCGACCGGGTCCTCGCCCTGACCGGCGACCCCGACACCGTCGACGGGCAGGCCCGCAGGGCGGCCGAGGTGTACCGGCGGACCTCCGCGTTCAAGCCGAAGGACCGGCTGCCGGGGCCGGCGCGGGGGTGCACGCAGTTCGCGGTCCTCGAGGTCCTGGGCTGGCTCGTCGAGCGGGGCGCCGCGCGGCAGGTGCCGCAGATGGGCGCCGGCTCGTTTCAGCTGACCGACCGCTTCCGGCTGCTCGTCGCGGACGTGGCCGGCGGCGAGGCCCTGGAGGCGCTCCGCTCGGTGCGCCGCACCGCGACCGCGCCGGGCCCGGCCGCTTCGGACGCGGTCAGCGCTACCGGCGGGTCCACTGTGGAGGGTGTGTGATGGCAGCGCCGGCGAGACTGTGGCAGATGCGGCGGGTGTACCTCGACCGGGTGGGCTCACCGGCGGCGCGCTTCCGCGACGTGTGGCTCGACCTGACCGGCAAGGACGGCACGCCGCTGGACACCATCCTGTGGATGCGCAACGGCGGCGGCAAGTCGACGCTGATCGCCCTCATCTGCGCCCTGATCCGGCCCGACCGGCGGGACTTCCTCGCCACCGCCACGACCGGCCGGCACCTGGAGGACTGCATCCTCGGCGCAGACACCGGCCACGTCGTCGTCGAGTGGACCGACCCGACCGGCCGGCGGCTCGTCACCGGCGCCGTCTACGAGTGGACCGACCGCGTCCAGCCCGCCGACCCCAACGCCGGGCACGACCGGCTGAAGCAGACCTGGTACGCCTTCACGCCCGAGGTCGAGATCGAGTCCCTGCCGTTCGCGACCGCCGACTTCAAGGAGTTCGTGCGGGCCGTGGAGGCGCTGCCGGCCGGCGCCGAGGCCGTCGTCACCACCAAGCAGGACCGGTGGGCGCAGGCGCTGCACGACCGGGGCCTCGACCCGGGCCTGTTCACCGCCATCCTGCGGATCAACGCCTCCGAGGGCGGCATCGAGCACCACTTCAAGTTCAGGACGTCCGACGACTTCGTGCAGTACCTGCTGAGCCTCGTCACCGAGCCCACCTCGGCGACGAAGGTCGCCACGATCCTGCGCGGCACCCGCGAACGGCTCGCCCGCCAGCCGCGCCTGCGCGCCGAGGTCACCTTCTGCGACGAGGCCGTCGACCTCCTCGACGTCCTCGACCGGTCCCGCGCCGCCGTCACCACCGCCACCACCGAGGCCGCCGCCAACCGGCAGGCGGCGGTGCGCCTCGCCGCGTCGTTCACCGGCGCCGCCGCCCTCGCCGCTGCCGCCGGCGGCGAGCACGAGGCCGTGGCCGGCGCCGCCGCGCTCGCCGCCACCGACGCGGAGACCAGGGCGGCGACCCTCGACGTGCTGCTGCGCGAGGAGCAGTGGCAGGCCGCTTCCCGCCGGCACGCCGACGCCCGCACCGCCGTCGAGGACGCCGCCGCCACCGTCCTCGCCCGGCGCCGGGTGCACCGCGCCTGGCAGCTCGTCCCGCTCCTCGTCGACCGCGACCAGCTCACCTCCCGCCTCACCGCCGCCCGGGGCCGGCAGCGGGAGGCGGAGGCGGGCGCCGCCCCGCTGCGGCAGGCCAGGTCGGAGGCCGCCGCCGGATACCTGTCGGCCCTGCGTGACGCGTGCGCGGAGCTCGACGACACCGTCGCGACGCTCACCACGCAGGCCGCCGACGCCGCCGAGCAGCAGGCGAAGTCCCGCGCCCTCGCCGACGGCCTCCGCGCCGACCTGGGCGGCCTCACCGGCCGGCAACGCGCGATCGAGCAGTACCTCGCCACCTTCGACCACGACGTGCGCGCCGCCGCCACCGCCGGCCACCTCACCACGACCACCGACCCGACCGCCGACGCCCCGATCACCGCCGACCCCACCGACCTCGCCGCAGACCCGGCCGCCGCCGGCCACCTCGGCGTCGCTGGTCACGTCGGTGCCGCCGGCCAGGTCAGCGCCGCGCGCGGTCTCGGCGCCGGTGCGGCCACGGAGGACGGGGAGGCGGTGGGCACCGTCGAGCGGCTGGGGGCGGCGCTGGCCGCGGCCCGTGCCACCGACGAGGAGGCGGCGCGGCGGCTGGCGGAGGAGCTGCCGGCCGAGGCGGAGCGGCTCGACGCGGACCGGGCCACGCACGAGCGGGAACGCGCCTCGGTGCACGCCGCCGTCACCGAGCTGACCCGGCAGCTGGCCACGCTCGACAGCGTCCGCACGCCGCTGCTCGCCGAGATCGACGCCCTGGCCACGGACCCGCGGCTCACCGCGCTCACCGAACGCGACACCGTCGACCCCGTCGGCGAGCAGCGGCTCCTCGTCGACCAGCTGTCGGAGGCGATCGTCGGCGCCGACCGGCAGCGCATCCAGCTCGCCGTCGCCGACGCCGAGGACGACCGGGCCGTGCAGGCGCTCGCCTCGCCGCGCGGGCTGCTGCCCGCCGCCCTCGACCTGGCCCGCGCCGCCGACGTCCTGGCCGCCGAGCGCATCCCCGCCAGCACCGGCTGGCACCACCTCGCCGACCGGGTCCCGCAGGACCGCTGGGCCGCGCTCGTCGACCGGGTCCCGCACCTCGTCGGCGGCCTCCTCCTGCACGACGAGGCCGACCTCGGCCGCGCCCGCGCGGCCCTGCACGCCGCCCGGCTCTTCCCCACCAGCGCCGTCCAGGTCTCCACCACCGCGCACCTCGACGCCGCCATAGGGGAGTCAGGGGAGCCGGGGCCGGGGTTCGTCCTGGAGCCGGCGCCCGCCATGTACGACCGGACCGCGGCGGCACGGGAGGCGGACCGCCGGGCCGAGAGCCGCCGGGACCGGGGCGAGCGGGTCCAGGAGCTGCTCGACGCCCGCGACCACGACCTGCGGCTCAAGGACCAGCTGCGCCAGCTCGCCGACCGGTGCCCGCCGGGGCATCGCGAGCACCTCGACGCCGAGCACCAGCGGATCGGCGAGCTGCTGCGCGGCGCCCGGGGCCGGGCGGTCGAGCTGGACGGCGCCCGCGGGGAGCTGGACGCCCGCGCCGGCCGGCTGCGCCAGGCCCAGCAGCTGCTCGCCGAGCGGCGCCGGATCCTGGCCACCCGCCTCGGCGTGCTGCAGGACCTGGCCCGCCGGGCGCCCGAGGCCGACCGGCAGCGCGCCGAGCTGCGCGGGCTGCCCGCCGCCCGGACCGACCTGGAGGGGCAGCTGGAGCAGGCGGAGGAGCAGGAGCGCGGGCACGCCACCGTCGCCGCCCGCTGCACCTCGGACGCCGAACAGCACCGGAGCACCGCCAGGGGCCACCGCGCCAGGATGGACGAGCTCCGCCGGGTCGCCGAACCGGCGCCCGGAGCCGGGCCGGCCCGCGAAGGCGCCGGCGCGGCGGCAGGCATCGGAAAGCCGGTGAGCCTCGCGGCGGCGATGAGCGCGTACCAGGCGGCCGACGAGGCGTACACGCGCCGCTCGTCCGGCGACGCCCTCGAGGCCACGATCAGCGAGATCGGCCGGCGGCTCGACGCGCTCGACCGGCAGGCGCGGCAGTTCAGCGCCGAGGAGCACGAGACCGCCGCCCGGCTCGCCGCCACGCCCGAGGCCGCCGACCCGGCGCTCGTCGCCCGCGACACCGAGCTCGCGGAGCAGGAGCACTTCGCGGCGCGGGCGGCAGCGACCCGGGCCGAGGCCGAGCGCGACGCCGCCCGCCGGGACCTCGCCGACCGCGGCGCGAGCCGCCCGGCGCCGGAGGAGCTGTCGCCGGCCGTACCGACGCCGCAGAACCTGCAGGAGCACCTCGACGCCGCCGGTGAGACCGTGCGGGTGGCCCGCGAACGGCAGGCGGCGGCCGTGCGGGCGGCCGAGGCGCAGCACCGCCGCGCCGCCGACTTCCAGGGCCTCGCCGGGGACCTGGAGGCCGACCTCGGCGAGCACGACCCGGTCGCCGCGCCACCGTTCGACGGCGACGTCGACGCGGCGCGGGAGGCGGGCCGCGCCGCGCGGCGGGCGCTGCAGGCGGCCGAGAAGGCGGTCACCGCCGCCCGCAACCAGCTCGCCGCCGAGGTGCACCGCGTCGACCGCTGGGCCGGCGAGGAGCGCTTCGCCGCCGTCACCGCCGAGGTGCGGGACCGGTTCCGCGGCGAGCGCACCGCCGACCTGCCGCCGGAGCTGGCGGGGGAGCTGCGCACCTACCGGCACGCGCTCGCCGGCGAGCTCGAGGCCGTCGACAAGGACAAACACCTCGTGGTGACCGCGCTGTGCGCCGAGGTCCGCGAGGGGCTCAAGACGCTGCAGCGGGCCCAGCACCACGCGCAGCTGCCGCCCGGCCTCGCCGACCACCTGCGCAACCGCCGCTTCCTCGACGTCGGACCGCGTTCCACTGTGGACACCACCGACGCGACGCTGCGCAGCCGGGTCGAGCGCCTCGTGGAGCGGCTCGTCGCCCGCCAGGAGAACATCCCCGACGGGCTGACGCTGGTGTGGGAGGCGACCACCGCCGTCGTCGGCCGCGGCAACTTCACCGCCCGCGTGCTGAAGCCGTCGACCGAGCTCGGTGAGGACCGCCAGCCGGTCGAGCTGATGAGCAAGTGGTCCGGCGGGGAGAAGGTCACGATCAGCCTGCTGCTGTTCTGCATGCTCGCCCGCCTGCGCGCCGCCAACCGCGGCGGCGACGTGCCCGGCCTGGGCGTGCTGCCGATGGACAACCCGCTCGGCACGGCGAACTACGTCGCGTTCCTGGACCTGCAGCGCCGGGTCGCCGCGGCGAACGGCATCCAGCTCGTCTTCCTGTCCGGCCTCGGCGACATGCGCGCCGTCGGCCGCTTCCCCAACGTGGTCCGGATGCGCAACACCCACCACCGCGGCCGCAACTACGCCCAGGTGCAGGAACGCGAGCTGAACGACGACCAGGTGATCGAGGGGATCACCACCGCCCGGCTCACGTTCCCGCACCAGGAGACGCTGCTCTAAGCCGTGTTTGGTACGTCGTCGAGCTGGTTGGCTGCGTGTCGGTGATCGATAGAAGGCGAGGTCTCCGGTAAACGGGGCCGGCGGCGCGGTGACGCTGCCCGGCGCGCTCGCGGCCTACCGGGGGCTGCGCGACACGGTAGGTTGAGGCGCATGACCGCCGCCGCCGCGCACGCCGTCATTCAGTACGCGGAAAGCGACGGGCGCCTGGCCGCCCGGATCGCGCTGCACCAGAACCACGGCACCAACCCGCAGAGCTGGTTCGACTGGCTGGCCGAGCGCCTCCGCCTCGCCGGCGACGTGCTGGAGGCCGGGGCCGGCACCGGCGCGCTGTGGTCGTATGCCCGCACCGAGGCGGTGCGCACCCTGACCCTGGCCGACTTCTCCGCCGCGATGTGCGCGCGGCTGACGGCGGTCCCGTCCGCCCGCGTCCTGCGCGGCGACGTGACCCGGCTGCCGTTCGCCGATGGGGCCTTCGACACGGTGCTGGCCAACCACATGCTGTACCACCTCGACGAGCCGCCCGCCGGCGTCCGCGAGCTGGTCCGAGTCCTACGCCCGGGCGGTCGCCTGATCACGACGACGAACGGCCGCGCCCACCTGGCCGAGCTCGACGCCATCGGCCCCGCGATCGGCCGGCCCGACCTGCAGCTGGCGGGCCGGCTCGGCGACTTCAGCGCGGAGTCAGCTCCGGCCCTGATCGACCGCTGGTGTACCGGGGTGCGCGTCGAGCGGTACCACTGTGACCTGCGCATAACCAGGGTCGAGCCGGTCCTGGCCTATCTGGAGAGCCTCGCCGACACCCCGCTGACCCCGTCCGAACGCGCCGCCGCGGCCGCTTACGTGCAGACCCGCATCGACACGGAGGGTGCATTCCACGTGGGCAAACACTCGGTCCTCATCACCGGCACGAAGCCCTAAGCCCTTCACGTGCGTCAGCTCGAGCGGCCCGAGCGCCGCCGCGATGCCCCGCTGCCAGCGCAGCGTGACGTGCCACAGCAGGAACCCCGGGCTCTCGTCCGGCCGCAACGCCATCCTCTACGCCCCTACCCGCGCCTGCGCGATGAGGGCCGCGACGACGTCCGGGAAGTCGCCGGTGATCGCCGGCCCGAGCCGCGGCCCCAGATGGCTCCCCTTAGTCTCCGTGCAGCTTGTCTTCGCGGAGACCAAGAGCAAGCGGTCAGAGTCCCAGGAGCGCGGCGGCGATGATGCGCTGGGAGCGGACCGGCTGGTCGCTGCCGCCCATGTGCAGGGTGTTGACGGAGAAGACCAGGCGCGAGGACAGGTCCCGGGTCGCGGCCATCCCATTGTTGTAGCCGGGGCGGTCGCCGCTCTTGCCCCACAGCGTCAGCGGGCCGACGGGCAGCTTCGTCAGGCCGGCGCTGTACACCGCGTCCTTGTCGTCGGACGGGTCGTCGTTGCCGTCGTACAGCTTGATCCCCGCGGGCACGGTGAACATCTCCGACAGCTGGGGCTCCGGCACCAGCCGGCCGCTGAACAGGGCCACCATGAACCTGTCCAGGTCCGGCGCGGTCGAGACGATCGACGCGGCGGACCACTGCAGCGACGTGTCGGCGCGGGTCACGTCGACCCAGCCGGCGTCGGTCGCCTCGTAGCCGTGGGCGTGCGGGCCGCGGATCTCGACGTCCCGGCCGGGCGCGGTGGTGCCGCGCAGGCCGAGCGGCTCGACGATCCGGCGCTGGATCTGCGACTCCCAGGTGCGGCCGGTCACCTTCTCGATCAGCAGCCCGGCCACGATGTAGTCGACGTTGCCGTACCGCTGCTTCGTGCCGGGCGTGAACGCCAAGGGCTTCGCCGTGTCGATCTGGCTGCCCTTGGCCCACCGGTCGTAGCGGTGCTCCAGGAACCACGCCGACTGCTTGTTGGGGACCTCGACGTGGTTGATGCCGCTGGTGTACGTGAGGACCTGCCGCACCGTCACGGGTGCCGTGCCGGCGGGCAGGAGGTCCGGCAGGTAGTGCTGCACGGTCTCGTCCAGGTCGAGCCGCCCCTCGGCGACCAGCTGCAGCGTGACGACCGCCGTGAACGTCTTCGTCATGCTGCCGATCCGGAACCTGCCGTCCACCGGCACCGTCCGTCCGGTGCGGACGTCGGCGATCCCGGCGGCGCCCTGCCGGCAGCCGCCGGCGTCGTGCAGCAGCAGGAGCGCCCCGGACGCCTCCGCGTCCGGCAGCCCCGCGATGGCCTCCCCCAGCGGGGTCCCGGCGGCCACGGGCGTGCACCGCTCCCCGTGCGTGCCGTGTGCCTGGGCGGGCACGGCCGTCCCGACGACGAGCGCCGCCGCGACGAGTGCGGCACCGAGTGCGCGCATTTGCGGTCACCTCCAACGATAGGTGGAAATCTGTCCCTCCCACCCTTTCGCCGCAGCCGCCGCACGGGCATCCGGGGTTTACCTCCGCGGGTCCCCGAGAACCGCCCCCGAGAAGCCGTCAGGGTCCTCCACCCACGGCAGGTGGCTCGCCCCGTCCAGCACCACCCTGCGCACGTCGGGCAGCGCCGCCACCAGCGAGTCGACCGCCGACCGCGGCCGCAGGTCCGCGCTGCCGTCGACGACCAGCACCGGCACGCGCAGCTCCCGGCACCGCGCGGCCAGGTCCGTCTCCCGCAGCCGCCGCGCGATCTCGGCGTTGATGGTGGCGCTGCACTCCCGGTTGATGTCGAACCACGGCGTCGCCATCGCCTCGGCGTGCTCGGCGGCCCGCTCCCGATCGGGGAACTCTGCGGTCCACAGCCGCACCACCGACGCCCGGTCCCAGCCGCTCAGCACGCCGCCGAGGTTGCGCCGGAACGCCGGCTTCCACGTGTCCTCGTCGTCGATGCCCGTGCCGGCGACGTACACCAGCCGCCGCACACGATCCGGATGCCCCAGCGCGTATTCGAGGGCGAGGTGCGCACCCCACGAGTGCCCGAGCAGCGTGGCCCTACCGCCCGCGTGCTCCTCGATGACGTCATCGAGATCCTGGAGGCTCTGGTCCAGGGTGTACGGCCCGCGCCGCTCCGACCGCCCGCAGCCCCGCTGGTCCCAGCGGACGGTCCGGTGGTGCCCGGCGAACATCGTGGCAAGGTCGCCGGCCATGTCCCACAGCCCCGGCCCGCCGTGACAGAACACCAACGGCGGCCCGTCCCCGCCGACCTCCGTCCACAGTCGACACCCGTCCCGGGTCAGCACAGCGCCGCCTCGACGATCCGCTCCGGCGGCAGGGTCGCGTCGACCGGGTGCAGGATCCCCAGCGCCCGGTAGTGCTCCAGCGCCGGCGCGACCATGGACCGGTAGTTCCGCACTCTCATCACGGCGAGTCCGGGGGCGTTGGCACCGGGCCGGAACAGCTCGCCGGCGCAGCGGTCGCAACGGTCCGGCGGGGCGTCGTCGACCTGCCACACCCGGCCACAGCCGCGGCAGATCCGCTGGCCGTCGTGCCTGCGGACGACCTCCGCGTCCGGCAGCACCAGATCGACGACGCGGTCGAGGGTGACGCCCCGCTCGGCGAGCCCGGCGGCATGGGCGAGGTCTCTCGGGAAGTTGGCCAGGACGAAGCCGTCGCGGTGCAGGTGCGGCAGCAGGATCGACAAATGCAGCTCGGTCGGCACGATCTCACCGGCACGCATGAACCGGTCCGCCTCGGCCGCGAGGGCGGTGCCGGCACGGAACTCCGCCTGCATGGCATCGCGGATGCTGACGGCACCGACGCCGAGGCGCGCGGCGATCATGTCTGCGATGGCCCACGGGTCCGTGCCGGGGACGCCGATGACGGCGAGGCGTCTCATCTGGGCAGGGCGCGGAGCGCGGCGGTGGCGGCGGGCCACGGGAACGGGGGCACCGGGGTGGTCGGGTCGCTGTCCAGGGGCGGGACGGCGGCCGGGTCGAACAGGACCGTGACGCCCCAGTCGCGCAGGGTGCGCACGCTCGCCAGGAACGCGGGGTGGCGGGACAGGCCCGCGTTGGGGGTGGGGACGGCGATGACCGGGCGGCCCAGGCCGATGCCCTCGTTGAGCAGGCCGAGGGCGAGGGTGTCGCTGATCCCGGCGGCGAGCTTGTTGACCGTGTTGAAAGTGGCCGGCGCGACCACGAACGCGTCGGCGGGCGGCAGGACGTCAGGCTCGTCGGGGTTCTTGTACTGCGAGCGCACCGGATATCCGGTCTGCTCCCGCAGGGCGGCGGCGTCGATGAACTTGAGTCCGTCGGGGGTCGCGACCACGCAGACGGTCCACCCGTCGCGCTGGGCGGAGGCGACGAAGTCGGGCAGGTCGGCAGCGGGGCGCCCGCCGCAGGCCACGACGTACAGCACCGGCATCCGCCAACCCTAACCTCCGTTCGTCTCAGTTGCGGGCTGCGTACCTTCCGTGGTGGCGTACCATTCGGCGTCCGGTCCGCTTGTGGGGGTGCTTCGTGCAGGGTCAGGTCCGCTTCGCCGTCGACCTCGGCACCTCCAACACGGTCGCGGTCGTCGACCGGGGTGACGGCACGCCGCGCCCGCTGCTCTTCGACGGCAACCCGCTGCTGCCGTCGGCCGTGTTCGCCGACGCCTCCGGCACCGTGTTCGTGGGGCGCGACGCCGAGCGGCACATGGCCACCGACGCGGCGCGCTACGAGCCGAACCCCAAGGGTCACGTCGACGAGGGCCTCATCCTGCTGGGCGACCGCGAGGTGCCCGTCGTCGAGCTGCTCGCCGCGATCCTGCGCCGCGTCGCGGGCGAGGCCGCGCAGACCGGCGTCCTGGCCGGCGGCACCACGGTGCTCACCTGCCCCGCCGACTGGGGCCCGCGCCGCCGCGCCGTGCTGTCCTCGGCGGCCGACGTCGCCGGGCTGGGCCGGGTGACGCTGCTGGACGAGCCGGTGGCCGCGGCCACGTACTGCATGCGGGTCCTCGGCGCCCGTGTCGCTCCCGGCCGCGCGGTCGCCGTGTTCGACTTCGGCGGCGGCACGCTGGACGTCACCGTGGCCGCCGCGGCTGCTCCGGGTTCGCCAGACGCTCTGCGCGTCCTGGCCACCGGTGGCCTCGACGACCTGGGCGGCACCGACATCGACGCCGCCCTGGTCGGCCACCTCGGCCAGCAGATCGCCGCCCACGACCCCGACCTGTGGCGCCGCCTGCAGCAGCCGCGTACAGGTGCCGACTTCCGCGACAGGATGGCGTTCTGGTCGGAGGTACGCGCAGCGAAGGAGATGCTCTCCAGAGCCGCCTCCGCGCCGGTGCACGTGCCGGGCGTCGACCAGGCCACCCACCTGACGCGGGAGGAGCTGGACCGGGTCGCGGGCCCCTTGGTCGACCGCGCCGTCGACGAGACCCGCCGCGTCCTGCAACGCTCCGGCGTCCCCGCCTCCCAGCTGGACGCGATCCTCCTGGTCGGCGGCTCCAGCCGGCTGCCCCTGGTGGCGAGCCGCCTGCACGCCCGCTTCGGCATGGCCCCCATCGTGCCGGAGCAGCCTGAGCTGCCGGTCGCCTTCGGCGCCCTCCTCCTGGGCAACACCGTTACTCTGGGCGCCCCTGCGGCATATCCTTCCGCCCCACCACCCACCGACCCGCCGCCGGGCTATCCCCTCTCTTCGCCGCCCGGGTACACGACTTCCACACCCGCCGCGGGCTACCCGGCTTCCACCCCGTCTTCTGGTTACCCAGCTTCCGGGCCGCCCACGGGTTACCAGACTTCCGCCCCGCCTGCCGGCTACGCGGCTTCTGCCCCATCTTCTGGCTACCCGGCTTCTGCCTATCCGGCCTCGTCACCGTCGCCTGGCTACCCGGCTTCTGCCCCGCCTTCTGACTACGCGGCTTCCACCCCGTCGTCTGGCTATGCGGCTTCCACCCCGTCGTCTGACTATGCGGCTTCCACACCGTCGTCTGGCTACCCGGCTTCTGCCCCGCCTTCTGACTACGCGGCTTCCTCACCGTCGTCTGGCTACGCGGCTTCCGCCCCGCCTGCCGGCTACGCGGGTTCCACCCCGTCGTCTGGTTACCCAGCTTCCGGGCCGCCCACGGGTTACCAGACTTCCGCGTCGCCTGCCGGCTACCCGGCTTCCTCACCGTCTTCTGGTTTCCCAGCTTCTTCACCGTCTTCTGGTTACCCGGCTTCCTCACCGCCTGCGGGTTACCAGACTTCTACGCCGCCTGCGGGCTACCCGGCCTCCGGTACGTCCGGGGCCCATCCGGGTGCTGGGCAACCGGCCGGCTATCCCCCCTCGGCGAGCTTCCCTGCATCCGCACCGCCTGCGACGTATCAGACCTCCGGCCCCGGGGCGTACGCATCCCCCGCACCGGCCTACCCGCCCGCGCACGGCGCACCCCCGCAGACTCCGGCCGCCCTGCAGGCTCCGGTGGTCCAGCAGGCTCCGGTCGTACCGCAGCAACAACGCCCACAGCGACCCTCGGTCATCATCGGCCCGGGCGTCACCATGCAGGGCAACGTCGCGATCTACGGCGACGAGGACCTGATGCCGCAGTACGCCCGCGAAGACCCGCCGGAGCGTCCCGCGGACCCACCGCCGGCACCGCCGCCCGCCCGTCCCCGCCGGAGCGGCTCAGGCTTCTCCATCTCCCGCTTCTTCTGGCGCCTCCGTCTCATGGCCGTGCCGCTCATCATCGTCCTCGCCCTGACCCCGTGGGGCCGCGGCCTGCTCAGCGCCGGCCGCGACAAGATCGAGCAGTGGACCGGTAATCCGCAGGCGAGCGCGCCCGCCTCGACCACCCCGACGAAGGCCGCCGCTTCCGCTGCCCCCTCCACCACTGCCGCCGCCCCCGGCCCGACCGCCAAGCTCACCCCCGGCTCCGTCAAGGTCGGCACCGCCTCGGTCAAGGTCACCGGCACCGGCTTCGACAAGGGCGAACAGGTCACCATCAAGGTCAACGGCACCCAGAAGACCGTCAAGACCGCCACCTCCACAGGCACCGTCGAATGGACCATGCCGACGGCAGCCCTCACCGAGGGCAAGACCACCGTCGAACTGACCGGCTCCCGCTCCAAGCGTCCCACAAAAGCCACCCTCGAAATCACAGCCTGACTCACGGTGCGATGACGCTCGCTGTGCGTCATCGGACTGGACGGTGGGGTGTGGGGGTTGGGAGAATGCTGGGGCAGCGCCTATCGGGGGAGGCGGCGCATGCCACGACCGTACTTTTCTTTGTCAGCACCAGATTCCAGCCCACTGGCGACGCTGGACCCTGTCAGCGGGGAAGCCCGCCGCGCCGCGTCCGCCGCCGAGTGGCAACGCCGCCGCGATGCGAAGCAGCGAGCCAGGGCGGAGTTCGCGGAAGCCCGCACGCACGGCCTCGCCGCCCGCCACGCGACCAAGCTGACCCGCCTCCGCAACGCCAAGATCCTGCGCGAGGTCGACCAACCCACCCCACCACAGCCGTGCCCATCTGGACCACCCGCCGGCCGAGGCGGAGAGGGCACGGGGGCAGGAGGACCAGCTCCGGGCGGCCCTGCTCCATACCCACCGCGGGCCAGGCCGGCCGCCAGCACACCACCCAGACCAACTACCGCCCCGCTGCCACCCAGAACAGCCGCTGGCACACCATCACCAAGACCAACCACCGCACCACCTCCACCCGGGCCGGCCGCCGGCACACCATGGCCCGGACCTGTCGCGACCGCCGACCCACAGGCACCCAGACCACCGGCGACAACGCGCCCATCACCACCCCATCGGACGTCAGCAGCTGGCTCATCACCCAACCCACCGACTGGGACGCGTCTGTCACCACCCAGCCGGGCCTCAGTGGTCGACTCACCACCCCGACCACCAACCACCACCAGTTCGCAGGCACCTCCACCAGCCACCACTGATCCGCAGGCACCTGCACCAGTCACCGCAACAGGCCAACCGCCAGCCGCTACGGCCGTGGGCGCGCGTTCGGCGTCGCGGCCACGGACCAAGGCTGGCGCGCAGGCGCTCAGACCAACTGCCGCACCATCTCCGCTGTCATCGCCGCCGTCATCGCCGCCGTCATCGCCGCCGTCATCGCCGCCGTCATCGCCGCCGTCATCGCCACCCACGGTGGCACCGACCATCGGACCGCCACCGGCTCGACCGGGTGCCAGCATCCGTCCACATCCGCCCAGCCCGGCGGCCGAAACATGTCCACCAGTGACAGTCGCGGGTTCAGCCTCGGCCCTACCGGTCGTCGACGACTGTCAGCGTTCACCTGCGCCTGCCGCAACCGGCAGTCCACGGTTGCTCGGGTCGGCCGTCGCTGTTGCTGGTCCGGGCATCGCTGCTGGTTCACCGTCGTCTCATCCGCCGGAGTCCGCTGACTCGCCGCCACCTCATCGGGCGGCGTCGTTCGCTCGGCGTGGTCTCGTCGGATTGCCCTCGTCGGTCTGGCGCCTCCGGCCGGGCGAGCCACCGCCGCGATGCTCTTGCGCAGCGGCGAACCATGTCGGCGCCCCACCGTCGTCACGCCCGCCACCACCATCACCACCGCGGCGCGATCGCGCCCAGACAGCTGCGACCGGCAGCCACCATCGACAAAGGAGCTACGACCACGACACTTCCGCTTGCCGGTTTCCGCTCGGCGCCGCGGGCTGCCGACGTCACATCTTCGGCTCGGACCGGCGGCATTGGTGCCGGCCACCACCAGAAGGGCCTCCGCCACATCGGGGGCTGGCGGCAGCAGTCCGTCGGGCCGACCAGGTGGGCCGGCCACCTCCGCATGGATTGCCGGCCTGCGCTGGTGTTCGTTCGTCGGCGATGGACTGGCGCTCGTCGATCACCGCGCGATTGAGCCGGGCGCCGTCGTTGTGGTTTCGCTGGGCACGTCGTCTGCTCCAAGCGCGTCGCCGTCGTCGGCTCGGCGCCGGCTGGGCCGACCGTGATCGCCGGGGACGAGGGGCTGCGCAGGCTGGGTGCGGAGTCGGCCGGGCGCGGGATCGGTTACG
>NZ_JBEXUD010000019.1:0-57945 GCF_040614215.1 Dactylosporangium sp. NPDC006015 | reverse complement strand
TACCAAGGCCGGTTACGCAAGGCCGGTTACGCAAGGCCGGTTACGCAAGGCCGGTTACGCAAGGCCGGTTACGCAAGGCCGGTTACGCAAGGCCGGTTACGCAAGGCCGGTTTCACGGAGCCGATTGAGGCGAGGTCGGCTGGGCGCCGTCGGTTGTGCGGAGTCGATTGGGGCGTGGTCGGTCGAGGCGGGGCCGGTTGGGCAGGGGGTTGCGCGGAGCCGATTGCGCGGAGCCGATTGGAGCAGGGCTGGTCGGGCGAAGTCGGTTGGGGCGGGGGTCATTGCGGGCCGAGGCGGCTGGTGGTCGTGGGGTGTGAGGGTGTGGGGGCAGAAAGTCCGAGGGCGTGGTCGGTCGAGGTGGGGCGCTCCGTCAGCGGTGGGCTGGGTGGCGGGCGTGAGGGTGCTGCGGTGGGTCCGGTGGCGGGTGGGCTGGCGTGGGGAGGGCCGCCAGGCGTCGGCATGGGCCTCCCGACCGGCGGCGGGGGCGTTGCGATCACTGTCGCGGCTGGCGTGGGGAGGGCCGCCAGGCGTCGGCGTGGGCCTCCCGACCGGCGGCGGGGGCGTTGCGATCACTGTCGCGGCTGGTGGGGGGAGGTCTGGCGGCGTCGTGGGCTTCCTGAGCGGCGGCGGGGGTTGTGATTGCTGTTGGGCGGAAGGAGGGTGCTTGATTCTTCTCTACTTATACGATAGGAATTGCATACTTTGCTGGAGCGAGGGTTGAGTGGGGAGTGCCGTGGCAGGCGGGTATGGGCGGCGGGTGGGGTTGCGGGTGCTCGCCGTGGTTGTGCTCGGGGTGTTGTGGCAGGTGACTGCGGTGGTCATGGACAACCCGACGTTCATTCCCTCGCCCGGTGCGGTGTGGGACCGGCTGGTGCAGACGTCGAGCACGCATGACGGGAGCCGGGGGTACAGCGGGCACCTGCTCATCGAGCACCTCGGGGTGAGCCTGCGACGCATCCTCATCGGGTCGGTGATCGGGGTGGCCGGGGGGCTTGTCGCCGGTGTGGTGATGGGGACCGTCGGCTGGGTTCGGGTCGTCGCCGAGCCGGTCGTGACGTTCGTGCGGGCGCTGCCGCCGCTGGCGTACTTCAGCCTCTTCATCATCTGGTTCGGGATCGACGAGACGCCCAAGCTGTGGCTGCTGTCGATCGCTGCCATGCCGCCCGTCGCGGTGGCGACCGCCGCGGCCGTGCATGGTGCGCCGGCCGCGCTGGTCGAGGCGACCCGGGCGCTGGGGGCGAAGCGCTGGCAGGTGACCCGTGACGTGGTGCTGCCCAGCGCGCTGCCCGAGATCTTCACGGGGATCCGGCTCGCGGTCGGCATCGCGTACTCATCCGTCGTGGCCGCCGAGACCATCAACGGCGTGCCCGGCATCGGCGGCATGGTCCGCGACGCGCAGCGGTACTCCCAGACCGACGTCGTCGTGCTCGGCCTCTTCGCCATCGGACTGTCCGGACTGGCCATCGACGCGGTGCTGCGTCAGGCCGAGAACCGCCTCATCCCCTGGCGCGGACGCGCCTGAAAGCAAGCCGAACAACAAGCCGAACAAACGATAGGACCAACCCCTTGAGAATCCGAAGCCTGATCGCCACCGCTGCCGTCGTGCTGTCCCTCGCCGCCTGCGGCGACGGTGCCGCAGGCGGCAACACCAGCGCTGAGCAGAAGACCATCCGGATCGCGTACCAGGCGTTCCCCAGCGGCGACCTCATCGTCAAGAACCAGGGGCTGCTGGAGAAGGCGCTGCCCGACTACAAGATCACCTGGACGAAGTTCGACTCCGGGGCGAGCATCAACACCGCGTTCGTCGCCAAGAGCGTCGACATCGCCGCCATCGGGTCCAGCCCCGTCGCCCGTGGGCTGTCGGCGCCGCTGAACATCCCGTACCAGGTCGCGTTCGTCCTCGACGTGGCCGGCGACAACGAGGCACTCGTCGCCCGCAACGGATCCAACGTCAACGCGATCGCGGATCTCAAGGGCAAGAAGGTCGGCACGCCGTTCGCGTCGACCGCGCACTACAGCCTGCTCGCCGCGCTGGACAAGGCCGGCATCAAGGAGTCCGAGCTGACCATCGTCGACCTGGAGCCGCAGGACATCCAGGCCGCGTGGACCCGCGGTGACCTCGACGCCGCGTACACCTGGCTGCCGTCCCTCGACGAGCTGAAGAAGACCGGCAAGGTCCTCATCACCAGCCGCGAGCTGGCCGCCGGCGGCAAGCCGACCCTCGACCTCGGTGTGGTGTCGACCGCGTTCGCGACCGCGCACCCCGACGCCGTCGACGCGTGGCGCAAGGCCGAGGCGAAGGCGCTCGACATCATCGCCAACGACCCGGCCGCGGCGGCCACGGCTGTCGGCAAGGAGCTCAACATCAGCGCCGAGGACGCCAAGCACCAGCTGAGCCAGGGCGTGTTCCTCAAGCCCGCCGACATCGCCAGCGGCACCTGGCTCGGCACCCCCGAGAAGGTCGGCGACCTGGCGAAGAACCTGCTCGCCGCGGCCGAGTTCCTCAAGGGCCAGAAGAAGATCGACGCCGTGCCGGACCTCGCCACGGTGGAGAAGGCCATCTACACCAAGGGTCTCCCAGGTGTCCTCGCCTGACGCGATCACCATCGCGAACGTCGAGCACCGCTACAGCGCGGTCACGGCCGTCGGCCCGATCGACCTGCACGTGCCGACCGGCGCCTTCCTGGTGCTGGTCGGCGCGTCCGGCTGCGGCAAGAGCACGCTGCTGCGGCTGATCGCAGGCTTCGAGCGGCCGACCGCCGGCACGGTGCGCGCCGGCGGCGAGGTCCCGGAGCCGGGGCGCGGCGCCGGCCTGGTGTTCCAGCAGCCGCGCCTGCTGCCGTGGAAGACCGTCGGCGGCAACGTCGAGCTCGCGTTGCGGTATGCCGGCGTACCCCAAAAACAACGCCAGCAGCGGGTGCTGGAGCTGCTGGAGCGGGTCGGGTTGCACGACGTCGCCGGGCGGCGGGTCTGGCAGATCTCAGGTGGGCAGCAGCAGCGCGTCGCGATCGCCCGGGCCCTGGCCGTACCGAATCCGCTGCTCCTTCTGGACGAGCCCTTCGCGGCGCTCGACGCGCTGACCAGGGAGCGGCTGCAGGAGGACCTGCGGCGGGTCACCGCGGAGACCGGACGGACCTGTGTCTTCGTGACCCACAGCGTCGACGAGGCGGTGTTCCTCGGCAGCCGCGTGGTGGTGCTGACGAGCCGCCCCGGCCGGGTCGCCCTGGACCTGGACATCGACCTGCCCCGCACCGGCGTCGAGCCGGACGAGCTGCGAGGCCTGCCGGAGTACGCGGCGCTGCGGACCACCATCGGCCACGCCGTCCGCGAAGCGGCACATGAACGCGAAGCGGCCCAGGGCAAGGCAAGTGAGAGGAGCACAGTGTGAAGCTCGACCACCTCGGCCCGCACTTCGGCGCCGACGTGCACGACATCGACCTGGACCGGGCCACCGACGACGAGCTCGCCGAGGTGCGGGCCGCGCTCGTCGAGCACAAGGTGCTGTTCTTCGAAGGGCAGCAACTCGACAACGACGGCCAGGTGCGGCTCGGCCGGCGGCTCGGCGAGCTGACCGCGTCGCACCCCGTCGTGGGTGGCGTCGACGAGGCCCACCCCGAGGTGTACGCGCTCGACAGCGCCGACAACGGCTTCGCCGACGTGTGGCACACCGACGTCACGTTCATGCCCCGCCCCCCGCTCGGCTCGATCCTGCGGGCGGTCGTGCTGCCGCCGTCGGGTGGCGACACCAACTGGGCGGACAGCCAGCTGGCCTATGCGTCGTTGTCCGCTCCTGTACGAGCCCTCGCCGACCAGCTGACCGCCGTGCACGACGGCAACCGGGAGTTCGGGTACTACCTGGCGCAGCGCCGCGGCGGCAAGGGCAGCGTGTGGGACGGCGAGGTCGTCACCCGCCTCGACCCGGTCGAGCACCCGGTGGTGCGGGTCCACCCGGAGACCGGCCGGAAGGGCCTGTTCGTCAATCCCGGGTTCACGTCGCACATCGTCGGCGTCTCGGAGGCGGAGAGCCGCGGCATCCTCGACCTGCTCTACGCGCACCTGACGAAGCCGGAGCACATCGTGCGGCACCGCTGGCGGCCCGGCGACGTCGCCATGTGGGACAACCGCAGCACCGCCCACTACGCCAACCGCGACTACGGCACCGCCCACCGCGTCATGCACCGCATCACGCTGCGCGGCGACGCCCCGGTGGGGCCACACTGAGAGCATGCCCCAGCGCGTGCTCGTCCCCCTGCTGGCCGCGGTCCTGCTCGCCGGAGGCGGGTGCTCGTTCAAGGAGCGCGTCTGCGGCTCCGGCGAGCACCCGGTGAAGGCCGTCGGCAACGCCACCGGCCGCACCTGCGTCCGCGACGGCACCGGCCCACCGGCCGGATACGTCGACTACCCCGCAGGCAAGGTCCCCAAGTACGTCGACGACGAGTGGGACCGCTACTGGCGCGACAAGGTCGTCGACGAGCACGGGGCCATCGTGTCGTGACGGGTTAGGGTGTGTGCCGTGACCCGTGTATGGCTGGTGCCCCTCGCGTTCGTGGCCATCGGCGCCGTGGTCGTCGCCAACCAGCTCCGGAGCGGCTCCCCGACCGGCGCGGTGGTCTTCGGGCTGCTCTTCGCCGCGATCGGCCTCGCGTTCTCGCCGCTCGCGTTCCCGCGGCACACGCCCGCGGCCGAGGCGCAGGCGTCGGGGAGGCCGGTCGTCTACTGGCGGCCCGGCTGCCAGTACTGCCTGCGCCTGCGGCTGAGCCTGCTGGGCCGGGCGCGGCACGCGGCGTGGGTCAACATCTGGCGGGACCCGGACGGCGCCGCTGCGGTGCGGGCGGTCGCCGACGGCAACGAGACCGTGCCGACCGTCGTCATCAACGGCTACGCGCAGGTGAACCCGTCCCCCGCCACGGTGCGGCAGCGTCTCCAGCCACGGTGAGCGATGGGCGGGTGACGTTCGAGGCGCTGACCGGCCCGCTGCGTGGTGAGGTGCTCGCGCACTGCTACCGCATGCTGGGCTCGCTGCACGACGCCGAGGACGCGGTGCAGGAGACGTACCTGCGGGCGTGGAAGGCGTTCGAGCGGCTCGCCGACCACGACGGGGTGCGGCCCTGGCTGTTCCGCATCGCCACCAACCGCTGCCTCACCGCGCTGCAGCGGCGCGGCCGCCGCGAGCTGCCCGCCGACGCCGAGGGTGAGCCGCTGTGGTTGCAGCCACTGCCCGACGCGCTGACCGGGATCTCGGTGGAGCTGGCGTTCGTGGCCGCCCTGCAGCACCTGCCGCCGCGCCCGCGGGCCGCGGTCCTGCTGCGCGACGTGCTCGGCTTCTCCGCCGCGGAGACCGCCGGCCTGCTCGGCACCACGGTCGCCGCCGTCAACAGCGCCGTCCAGCGGGCGCGGGCGGCCCTGCCCGCGCCTGAGCCGACGGCCGCCGGGGACGTGGCGGCGGTCGCCGGGGCGTACCGCACGGCCTGGGAGCGCGGCGACGTGGACGCGATCGTGAGCATGCTCGCCGGCGACGCGAAGTATTCGATGCCGCCGTTGCCCGAGGTGTACCGCGGCGCCGCGGCCATCCGCACGTTCCTCCTCGCCGGTCCGGCGCACCACCGGTGGCGGTTCCTGCCGGCCCGGGCCAACGGGCGGCCGGCCTTCGGGACGTACCTGCTGCGCGACGACGCCTTCGTCGCGGCGAGCATCGACGTGGTCACGGTGCGCGGCGGCCAACTGAGCGACGTGGTGTCGTTCCTCGACCCGACACTGTTCCCCGCCTTCGAGCTGCCGGCCACACTCGCCGTCCGATGAGCGGCGCCGGCCGATGAGTCTGGCCGGCCCGCGGGGTTGTACCGGTGACAGGTACACCCACGGGAAGGAACCAGCATGCTCCTCGCAGGCAGGAACGCGATCATCTACGGCGGCGGAGGCTCGGTCGGCGGCGCCATCGCGCGGGCGTTCGGCCGGGCGGGCGCCCGGGTGTTCCTCACCGGCCGCACCCTCGCCACCCTGGAC
Source organism: Dactylosporangium sp. NPDC006015 (assembly GCF_040614215.1). Taxonomy (NCBI): domain Bacteria; kingdom Bacillati; phylum Actinomycetota; class Actinomycetes; order Micromonosporales; family Micromonosporaceae; genus Dactylosporangium; species Dactylosporangium sp. NPDC006015. The sequence continues at coordinate 51,942 of NZ_JBEXUD010000019.1, read as the reverse complement.
GCGGTCGCCGCCGACGTCCGCGCCTCGGGCGGGGCGGCGGACACCGCCGCCGTCGACGCGCTCGACGAGCACGCCGTCGACGCCCACGCGGCGGCGGTCGTGGCCGCGACGGGCCGGATCGACATCGCCGTGAACGTCATCGCCGACGCCGACGTCCAGGGCACCCCGATGATCGACATGACCGTCGAGGACTACCTGGCCCCGGTCGTGCAGTCGGTCCGCTCGAAGTTCATCACGTCCCGCGCCACCGCCCGTCACATGGTCCGCGACGGCCGCGGCGGCGTCCTGCTGTTCTTCGGCGGCGCCGGCGACCCCCCGCGCGACTTCCACCTCGGCGGCCTGCAGGCGGGCTTCCAGGCCGTCGAGCACATGCGCCGCCAGCTCGCCACGGAGCTCGGCCCGCACGGCGTCCGGGTCCTGACGCTACGCACCGGCGGCCTGCCCGACTCGATCCCCGCCGACGCCCCGGCCCGCGAGGCCATCGAGAAGTCCATCACCGGCCAGACCCTCCTCGGCCGCGCCGCGACCCTGGCGGACGTCGGCGACGTCGCGGTGTTCGCCGCCTCGGACCTGGCCCGCACGATGACCGGCACCGCCGTCAACGTCACCTGCGGCGCCATGCTCGACTGACAGTGCTGCCCGCCCCGGCTCGGGCCAGGACCCGGGGCGGCGTCAGCTGGTGATGCCCAGCGCGCCCGTCCGCAGCACGTCGTCCGCGCTCTGCAGGAGGCGGTGGCACAGGTCGGACTCCTCGGCCCAGCCCTGCCAGACGTCGGCATCGTCCGGGATCCGGGCGCGGAGGTGCTCGAACGAGCGGTCCGGCACGGGCGTCCCGGTGATCCAGTCCACGACGGGCGAGTCGCTGACGGCCGGGTCGGCGGTGCGCAGGACGTACCCGAGCGCCACGGCCTCGGCGCGCAGCCGGTCCGCCGAGATCAGCCAGCAGTGGTCGCCGGCGAGGACCCGGTCCAGCGGCCGCGGGAGCACGACGACCCCATCGCCGCACGCGGCGAGCAGGTGGTCGAACGTCGCCGCGCGGTCCGGCAGGCGGTCATACGCCTGGTACAGCTCCGGCCCGTACGGCGGGCCGGCGGCCGGCGCGGTGCCGCGGACCGCGACGTGCCGGGCGAGCCAGTCGAGCCGGTCGGACCGCCGGGCGTGCGACGAGTACGCGCCCATCGACGCGCCGAGCAGGCACGGATCCGTCCCCGGCGGCAGCGGCGGATCGATCTCGGCGACGGACCGCGGCTCCCGGTGCGGGGGCAGCCCGTGCCGCTCCAGCGTGGCGTTGACGGCGTCCAGGAACCGCCGCCGCTCCTCCAGCGGCCGGACGGTCTCGGCGCAGAGGAACAGCCCGACGCCGACGTCGAAGCCCACGCCGGCGGCCTACGGTGCCGCGGTGCCGGCGAGGACGGACTCGACGCCGGTGAGGAAGGTGTGCCACTCGGCCTGCTTCGTCACCCGGGCGCGGTGGCCGTCGGGGGTGAGGGAGTAGACGCGGCGGCGGCGGGGGACGGCGTGCTCCCAGTGGCTGACGACGAGACCGTCACGTTCCAAGCGGTGCAGAGCCGGGTAGACGGTGCCCTCCGGCAGGTCGAACGCGCCGCCCGACCGCTCCCGGAGGGTGGCGATCAGCGCATAGCCGTGCACTGGGCCGGCGTCGGCCAGCACGGTCAGCAGCAAAAGGTCGAGGTGCCCCCGCACATCCATACCTAGAGAGGCTAGGTATAAGATCGGTGGATGTCAACGGTGTTCCTCCTCCTCGCCGGGGTGATCGGCGGGGTGATCGGCACCGCGGGCGGGATCGCGTCGCTGGTCGCGTTCCCCGCGCTGCTCGCCGCCGGGCTGGCGCCGGTGCAGGCCAACGTCGCTAACACGGTGGCGCTGATCAGCGGGGCGGTCGCGGCGTCGGCGGCGTCACGGCAGGAGCTGCGGGCGCACCGGCGCGGGCTGCCCGGGTGGGCCGCGCTCGCGGCGGCCGGTGGCACCGCCGGGGCGGTGCTGCTGCTGGTGACGCCGGCGGACGTGTTCGCGTGGATCGTGCCGGTGCTGGTCGCGTTCGCCGCCGTGCTGATCCTCGTCCGCCCCGTCGCCGGGTCGTCGCCCCACGGCGGGCGGCCGGCACGGCCCGGCGACAGGACGTGGCCGGTGGCGGTCTTCGCGGTCGGCGTCTACAGCGGATACTTCGGCGCCGGCGCGGGCATCCTCACGCTCGCCGCCGTGCTGCACCTGGTCGACGCCGACCTGCTCCGCGCCAACGCGGTGAAGAACGCGCTGACCGCCTGCGCCGGCGTGCTGCCCGCCGTGGTGTTCGTGCTCGCTACCGACGTCGCCTGGTGGACGGTGGTGCCCCTGGCGGCCGGCACGACGATCGGCGGGGCGATCGGCCCGGCCGTCACCCGCCGCCTCGACCCGAGGGTCCTGCGCGCCGCCGCGGCCCTCATGGGGTTCGCCCTCGCCGCGTGGCTGGCCCTGCGGGCGGCACGCTGACGGGACCCCATGAGGTCCGCCCGCATGACGGCCCTGCGGGTCGATGCCCTCACGAAGTCCGCCCGCGTGACAGCCCCGCGGGCGACGCCCGGCGACGCCCTCACGAAGTCCGCCCGCATGGCGGCCCTGCGGGCGGCACGCCGACCGGGCGCCGGACGGCGGGACGCCACGCGGCGGGTCAGCCCTCGGAGCCCTCGCCGTGCCACTCGCGGGCGAGGAGCTCGAAGGAGCGGACCCGGTCCGCGTGGTCGTGGGTGATCGTGGTGACGAGGAGCTCGTCGGCGCCGGTGGCCCGCCGCAACGTGCGCAGCTGGGCCGCGACCGAGGCAGGGTCCCCCACGAACTGCGTGTCCAGCCGGTCCTGGACCAGCGCCCGGTCCTCGTCGGTCCAGGGGGTCGCGGCCGCCTCCGCCGGGGTCGGGAACGGGATCGCGCCGGCGCCGGTGCGGATGCTGCGGACCCAGTGCCGGTACGGCGACGCCAGCTGCTTCGCCACCGCCGCCGAGGGGGCGACGACCACGTCCGCGGAGACCACGACGTAGGGCCGGTCGAGGACCCCGGGACGGAAGGCCGCCCGGTAGGCCGCCACCGCCTCGAGGACGGCCGCCGGGGCGACGTGGTAGTTGGCGGCGAACGGCAGCCCCCGCTCCCCCGCCACCGTGGCGCTCTGGCCGCCGCTGGAGCCGAGGATCCACAGCTCGACCTTCGCACCCTCGCCGGGGGTTGCGTGCACGTCGAGGCCGTCGCGGGTGTACGTGCCGGCGATGAGGGCCCGGATGTCGTCGACCACCTCGGCGAAGTCCGGCGACTGCGCACCCGGCTGCTGCAGCAGCTGCGCGAAGAGCGCGAACCGCGGCTGGGTGATCAGCCGGGAGAAGTCGAACGCCGGCGGGATGAGCAGCCCGTCCACGACACGTGCGGGCTGGGCGGCGACCGGCGTGGGTGCGAAGGAGCCGCGCTGACCGGAGCGGCCCAGGCCGAGGTCGAGCCGGCCGGGGTGCACGGCGTCGAGGAGGCCGAACTGCTCCACCACGGACAGCGCGGTCTGGTGGCCGACCTGCACGGCGCCCGAGCCGACCCGGATCCGGTCGGTGGCGGCGGCGATGAGGCCGATGAGCACGGCCGGCGCGGCGCTGGCGACGCCGGGCGCGAAGTGGTGCTCGGCGACCCAGAACCGGTGGTAGCCGAAGGACTCGGCGCGCCGGGCGAGGTCGATCGTGTTGCGCAGCGCGGCGCCCGCGTCGCTGCCGGAGCTGATCGGGGACAGGTCGAGGATGGACAGAGGCACGGTCATGACGGCACCGCCGGGGTGGGGAACGGGCGACTCGGGATCTCGCGTCGCAGTACAGGAGCGACCTCGGCCTGGAAGAGCTCCAGGGAGCCGCGGTGTTGCTTGTCGGTGAGCCCGTCGGCGTCGGCCTGGACGTGCATGACCTCGTGGCCGAGATGGACGTGGCACCGGTGGACCTTGTCGATGATCTGCTGCGGGCTGCCGACGAGGAGCGAGCTGCGTTCGATCGCGTCCTCGATGGTGTGGAACACCGGCTCGACGCCGACGCGCCGGAAGGTCTCCAGGCGGGCATTGAAGATCGGCCGGTAGGTGTCGACGGCGTCCTGGGACCGTTCGGCCACGTACAACCCGGCGGACCCGGCGCCGACGAGCGCCTTCGACGGGTCGTGCCCGTGGAATGCCAGCCGTGAACGGTAGTGGGCGACCAGGTCGGCGTAGGGCTCGACGGGGTTGGTGACGTTGGCGGAGAAGAGCGGGTCGCCGTGCAGGGCGGCCAGCTCGACGGACGCCTTGCTGGTGGCGCTGCCGTGCCAGATGCGGATCGGCTGCTGCAGGGGCCGCGGCCAGGCCTCGGCCTCCGACAGCGGTGGCCGGAAGCGGCCGGACCAGGTGACCTTGTCCTCCCGCCACAGCCGGGTGAAGAGCTCGTACCCTTCGCGGTTGCGGTCCCACTGGTCGTCCGCCGTGACGTGGAACAGGCGGGCCTGCGCGGCGCCGTTGCCCTTGCCGACGATGAGCTCCAGGCGGCCGCCGGAGAGGTTGTCCAGGGTGGAGTAGTCCTCGAACGCGCGGACCGGGTCGAGGAGGCTCAGCGTCGTCACGGCGGTGAAGAGCCGGATGACGCTGGTGCGGGCGGCGATGTGGCTGAGCACGACCGGCGGCGAGGAGGAGATGAAGGGCCGCTCGTGGCGTTCGCCGACGCCGAAGCCGTCGAAGCCGAGCTGCTCGGCGAGGACCGCGTTGTCGACGACCTCGCGCAGCCGCTCGCGGGCCGGCTTCCTGCCGTCGGTGACGATGAGCGTGATGGCGAGGAACTTCACCGCAGCACTCCTTCGGCGAACGTGTACGCCTCTTCCAGATGCGGGTAGCCGGAGAGGATGAACTCGTCGATCCCGGCCGCCCGGTATTCGGCGATGCGGGCGGCGACCTCCGCGTGGCTGCCGACGAGGGCGGTGCCGGCGCCGCCGCGGACCAGGCCGATCCCGGCCCACAGGTTGGGGGCGACGACGAGCCGGTCGCGGTCGCCGCCGTGCAGGTCGAGCATCCGGCGCTGGCCGACGGAGTCGAGGCCGCGCAGGCTCTCCTGCCGCTCGCGGATCGTCTCGTCGGACAGGCCGGCGATGAGCCGCTCCGCCGCGGACCAGGCCTCGCCGGCGGTGGCCCGGGTGATGACGTGCAGCCGGATCCCGAAGCGCACCGGCCGTTCGGCGGCGGCGCGGACCGCGGCGATCTTCTCCGCCACGAGCGCGACGGGTTCGCCCCAGGTGAGGTACACGTCGGCGTGCCGGGCGGCGAGTTTGACCGCGGCCGACGACGACCCGCCGAGATACACCGTCGGCGTGACCGGCGGCGGCTCGCGCAGCAGCCCGCCGTCGATGTCGTAGTGCACGCCGTGATGGTCGAAGCGGGACCCGGACCAGGCGGCGCGGACCACGTCGAGGAACTCGCCGGCGCGCTCGTAGCGGGCGTCGTGGTCGAGCGGGTCGCCGTAGCCGCGCTGCTCGGCGGCGCTGCCGCCGATGACGACGTTGAGCAGCAGCCGCCCCTCGGACAGCCGCTGGAACGTGGCGGCCATCTGCGCGGCGAGGACCGGGGTGATGAGCCCGGGGCGGAACGCGACGAGGAACTTGAGCCGCCGGGTCTGCGCGATCAGCGCGGCCGTGGTGAGCCACGCGTCCTCGCAGTGCGCCCCGGTCGGGGTGAGCACGCCGGCGTAGCCGAGCTGGTCGGCGGCGCGGGCGATCTGGGTCAGGTAGTCCAGGGTCGGGGCGCGGAACGTCGCGGAGCGCGGCAGCGGGGCGGTGTCCTGCGCGCCGATGATGCCGCCGTGGGTGCCGGCGCCGACGGCGTGGTCGTCGCCGCCCGTCGGCAGGAACCAGTGGAACACCGGGTCGGTCACGGGGCCGGTCACGGGGTCACTCATGCCGCAGTCCGAGGTGCCCGCGCAGCGTCGTGGTGGTGTAGTCGGTGCGGAACACGCCGCGCTCCTGCAGCAGCGGCACGACGCCGTCGACGAACTCGTCCAGGCCGCCCGGCACGATGTGCGGCACGAGGATGAACCCGTCGGCCGCGTCGCTCTGCACGAACTCGTCGATGGTGGCCGCGACCGTGGACGGGGTGCCGATGAAGGTCTGCCGGCCGGTCACCTCGATGATGAGGTCACGGATGCCGAGCCCCTTCTCCTCCGCCAGGGAACGCCACTGCCGGGCGGTGGCGAGGGGGTCGTCGAAGAGGCGGGCGCGGCCCTTGATGATGGAGTCGTCGTCCGGGACCGGGTCGAAGACGGGCAGCGGGCCGTCGGGGTCGTGGTCGCTGAGGTCCTTGTTCCACAGCTGTTCCAGCAGCAGGATCGCGGTCTGCGGGCTGACCTGCTGCCGCCGGATGTGGTGCGCCTTGTCCGCGGCCTCCGACTCGGTGGCACCCAGCACGAACGTGCTGGCCGGCAGGATCTTCAGCTCGTCGGGGCGCCGGCCGAACTTCGCCATGCGGCCCTTCACGTCGGCGTAGAACGCCTTGCCGGCCTCGAGGGTGCCGTGCCGGGAGAAGATGGCGTCGGCGTCGCGGGCGGCGAACTCGCGACCGGGGTCCGAGTCGCCGGCCTGGATGATGAGCGGCCGCCCCTGCGGCGTGCGCGGCACCGTGAAGTGGCCGCGGATGTCGACGTGCTGTCCACTGTGGACGAATGCGCCCGGGTCGCCGGTACGGGTGAACGCACCCGACACGCGGTCGGCGACGACCTCGCCGGCGGGCCAGGTGTCCCACAGCTCGCGCGCGGTGTGCAGGACCTCGGCGGCGCGGGTGTAGCGGTCGGCGCGGTCGAGGTAGCCGCCGCGGCGGAAGTTCTCGCCGGTGAACGCGTCGGAGGAGGTGACGACGTTCCACCCGGCCCGGCCGCCGGACAGGTGGTCCAGGGACGCGAGCTTGCGGGCCAGCTCGTAGGGCTCGTTGAAGGTGGCGTTGACGGTGCCGGTCAGCCCGAGGTGGGTGGTGACGGCGGCGAGCCCGGCGAGGACGGTGAGCGCGTCGGGCCGGCCGACGACGTCGAGGTCGTGGATGCGGCCGCGCTGCTCGCGCAGCCGCAGGCCCTCGGCGAGGAAGAAGAAGTCGAACCTGCCGCGCTCCGCGGTCTGCGCGAAGCGGCGGAACGACTCGAACGCGATCTGGCTGCCGGCGGCCGGGTCGCTCCACACGGTCGTGTTGTTCACGCCCGGGAAGTGCGCCGCGAGGATGACCTGTTTCATGCGGTGACCTCCATGCGGGCGTACCGGTTCCGCGCGGCGGGCAGGCCGAGGTGCCCGCGCAGGGTGGTGCTCGTGTAGCCGGTGCGGAACGCGCCCTCGGCCCGCAGCAGCGGCAACACCTCGTCGACGATGGCCGTCAGGTCGGCGGGCAGCACCCCGGGGCGCAGCCGGAAGCCGTCGATGCCGGCGTCCCGCCACGACAGCAGCAGCGCGGCCAGCCCGGCGGCGTCACCGACGTGGATGTGGGCGTCGCTGGTGTACGGGCCGCCGTCGAGCTCGTCGAGGCGGTCCTTGCGGTCCGGGTCGAGGAACACGACGACGTCGGCGAAGACCCGCGCCGGGCGGGCGGCGGCGGCCAGCGCGGCGGCGTCCTCGACGGATTTCGGGGTCACGTAGAGGATGTCGGCGCCGAGCCCGTAGCCGAGCGGCGTGTGGGTGAGGGCGGTGACGACCGGCTGGCCCTGCGGCGGCCGCGGCGTGATCGAGGGGCCCTTGACGCTGAAGTGCCGGCCGCTGAAGTCGATGTGGTGCAGCTTGTCCCGGTCGACGAACCGGCCGGTGGCGACGTCGCGGATCTCGGCGTCGTCCTCCCAGCTGTCCCACAGCCGGCGGACCACCTCGATGTGGTCGGCGGCCTCGGCGAACAGCTCCGCGATGAACGCCTGCCCGGCCGGCTCGGCGTACGCGGCCGGGTCGATCTCGGGGAACTCCCGGCGGCCGAAGTGCGCGGCCTCGCCGGCCCGCCCGGACACCTGCACCCGCCAGCCGGCCCGGCCGGTGCTCAGGTGGTCGAGGGTGGCGAGCTGGGTGGAGACGTGAAACGGCTCGGTGTGGGTCGTGGTCACGGTCGGCACCAGCCCGATGTGGGTGGTGACCGGCGCGACCCTGGCCGCGATGAGCAGCGCGTCGAGGCGGCCCTTGACGTGGTCGGCCCGCCCGTCGAGGCCGTCGTGCCGGCCGGACTGCAGGCCGAGGGAGTCCTCGATGGTGACGAAGTCGAGCTTGCCGCGCTCGGCGATGCGGACCAGGTCCAGCCAGTACTCCGGCGCGAACAACGAATCCGGGTGCGTGGACGGGTCGCGCCAGGCGGCGGGGTGCCAGCCGGCACCGTCCAGCGCGACTGCCAGATGGAGCTGCGAGGTCACGCGGGGATCCCTTCCGCGCGGTGCACCGGCTCGTCCCAGTCCAGGACGACGGGTTCGGCGTACGTGGTGAAGTCGGTGGTGTCACGGAAGGCGGGCACCGTGTAGAGGTCGCGGGCGTAGGCCCACAGGTGCGGGAAGTCGGCGAGCCCGGCGCCGTGGCGCGCGAGCGTCACGTACAGCCGGATGTCGGCCTCGGTGATCTCAGGGCCGAGCAGGTAGCGCCGGGTGGCGAGCCGCTCGTCGAGGGTGCCGAAGGCGTCCAGCAGCTCGGTGCTGTCCCGGGCCCCGCGGTTCACGGCCGGGTTGAGCCACTCGTCGAGCTGCTCGATCTCCTCGCGGTGCGCCTCCGGGTAGGTGTCGATCACCGGCGTCGCCAGGTGCCGGAACCGGGTCGCGAGGTCGATGCCGATGCCCTTGCAGTCGTTGCTGAGCACCACGCCGTCCGTGCGGTCCCACAGCGTCGGGACGGAGACGTGCCCGTCGAAGTCCGGCTCGGTCGCGTCGTACGCCTGCCGCAGCAGCGTGAACCCGTTGACCGGATCGGGGCCGTAGCGCTCCCGGAAGGCCCAGCCGCGGCCGTCGCGGACATTGTCCACATAGGACACGCTGACGACGTCCCGCAGGCCGGCGAGCGCGTGCGCGATCGTCACGCGCTGCGACCACGGGCAGAACCAGCCCGTGTAGAGGTGGTAGCGGCCCGGCGGGGCTTCGGGGTCCACGCGACCGGCGAACCGGTACAGCGGACGGGGGTCGTCCGGGTCCTGGGGAATGCGGTACACGCCGTGGGCCGTCGTGTCGACCGGGCTGGCCAGACGGCTTGAGCGGGGCAGTTTCGACATGGTGGTCCTCCGTTGATCCGGAGCAGCATAGCCAACCAATCCTACGTGGATACTAGGAATTAATCCAGGGGTACGTGACATGGCCGACAGGACCGCCCATCGACCGTTGACAGTCACGCACAGCCACTGCTGCACTGACCCGACGAGAGGCCGCTGACCCACCCGCGGTGCCGGCCCGTCGCTTCGTCGCGCACCTCGAACCCGTCGCGAACCCCCCATTGAGGATGTCCCATGCGTAGATTCCTTGCGTCCCTTGCCGTCGCGGCCCTACTGCTCGGTGGCTGCAACGGCGCCGCCGGGGACCCCGCCGCCGAGGCCACCGGCGCGCCCGTCCAGGGCGGCAAACTCACCTGGGCGATCGAGACCGAGCCCGTCACCTTCAACCCGCACCAGTACGCCCAGGCCAAGGCCCGCCTGCTGGTGTGGAACAGCTTCGAGGCGCTGCTCACCCACGACGACAAGGGCGGCTACCTGCCGTGGCTGGCGACCTCGTGGGAGGCGTCCGCCGACGGGCTCACCTACACGTTCAAGCTGCGCGACGGCGTCACCTTCCACGACGGCGAGAAGTTCGACGCGGCCGCGGTCAAGGCGAACCTCGACCAGCTCCTCGCGCCCGGCTACGCCCCGAGCGTCGCCGCGACCCAGCTGAAGTACTTCAAGGACGCCGAGGTCGTCGACGGCAGGACGCTCGCCGTCCACCTCAAGCAGCCCGACGTGCTCATCCTCGACTTCTTCGCCTCCCCGCAGGGCGCGCAGGTGTCGCCGAAGTCGCTGAAGAGCCCCGACCTGAAGGCCGGCGGCCCGTCCGTCGTCGGCACCGGGCCGTTCATCCTCGACCGCTACACCAAGGGCCAGGAGGTCCACTACACGAAGAACCCGGCCTACGCGTGGGCGCCCGCCAACGCCGGCCATCAGGGACCCGCCTACCTCGACGAGGTCACCTACCGGTTCCTCAAGGAGTCCAGCGTCCGCGTCGGCGCCCTGACCTCCGGCCAGGTCGACGTGATCGAGGGCGTGCCCGCCACGGAGCAGGAACTGGTCAAGAGCGACCCGAGCCTCCGCTTCGCCAAGCAGCTCAACAGCGGCACGGCGTACAACCTCTACTTCAACCTGACCCACGCGCCGTTCGACGACATCCGGGTCCGGCAGGCGTTCCGCGACGCGGTCGACGTCGACGCCGTCCTGCAGGGCGTCTACCGCGGCACCGCGACCCGGGCCTGGAGCCTGCTGAGCCCGTCCAGCCCGTTCTACGAGCCCTCGGTGGAGAAGACGTACGGCAACAACCCCGCGAAGGCCAACAGCCTGCTCGACGAGGCCGGCTGGGGCACCAGGGACGGCGACGGCTTCCGCACCAGGGACGGCAAGCGGCTCACCGCGCGGATCGTGCTGTCGGCGCCGTTCGTGCGGGACAAGCGCGACATCCTCGCCCAGGCCGTGCAGGCCGCGGTGAAGCAGAGCGCGGGCATCGACCTGCAGGTCAAGGTCGTCGACCAGGGCACCGCCGCCGACGCGATCGCCAAGGGCGAGTTCGAGGTCTTCGACAACTCCCGCGCCGACACCGACGCCGGCGCCGCGATCGGCCTGATCGTGCCGAAGGGCGCCCCGATCAACCGGCACGGCTACGTCGACCCGGAGCTGGAGAAGCTGATCAGCGAGGCGGCGGCGACCAGCGACACGGCCAGGCGCAAGGCGGCCTACTCCACCGTCCAGAAGACCCTCAACGACAAGGCCGTGCTGCTGCCCCTGTACGCGCCGGCGGACCAGGTCGCCGCGCAGCGGAAGGTCGGTGGCGTGGGCTTCGAGCCGACGGCCGGCGTGCCCGGCAGCGCCTACAACGTGTGGATCGGCAGGTAGCGATGCCGCCGATGCTGAAGCCGGTCCTGCGGCGGCTCGGCAGCGGGGCGGTGGTCCTCTGGGCCGCCGCCTCCGCGGCCTACCTCGCGCTGCGCCTCGCCCCGGGCGACACCGTCGACACCCTCGTCGGCGACGGCCCAGACACGCCGCAGATCCGCGCCCAGATCGCCCGCGACCTCGGCCTCGACCGGCCGGCGGTGGTGCAGTACCTCGGCTACCTGTGGCGGCTCCTGCACGGCGACCTCGGCCGCTCGTACGTGCTGCAACGGCCGGTCGCCGACGTCATCGGCAGCCAGGTCTGGCCCACGGTGAAGCTCACGCTGCTCGCCACCGCGTTCAGCGCCGTCATCGCGGTCGGCCTCGCGATCGTCACGACCGGCCGGGCCCGGTGGCTGCGCGGCCTCGTCTCCGGCCTCGAGCTGTCCATCGTGTCCGCGCCCGGCTTCCTCATCGGCATCCTGCTGCTGAGCGTGTTCTCCTTCCAGCTCGGCTGGTTCCCCGTCTCCGGCGACCGGGACGCGTCCGCGCTCGTCCTGCCGGCCGTGTCGCTCGCGCTGCCGATCGGCGGGCTGCTCAGCCAGGTCATCCGCGAAGGCCTCGAACGCGCGCTGGAGGAGCCCTTCGCGGTGACCGCCCGCGCCCGCGGCCTGACCCGGCTCGCCCTGCTGTGGCGGCACGCCCTGCGGCACGCGCTGCTGCCCGCGGTGACGCTCGCCGGGACGCTGATCGGCTTCCTGCTCAGCGCCGCCGTCGTCGTCGAGCGGGTCTTCGGCCGGCCCGGCCTCGGCGAGGTCGCCACCGAGGCCGTCGGCAACAAGGACATCCCCGTGGTCCTCGCCGTCGTCATGCTCGCCGCCGCCATCTACGTGGTGCTCAGCACCCTCGCTGATCTGGCGTACCTGCTCATCGACCCGCGCCTGCGGAAAGGCTGACCGTCATGTCGATCGCCCTGCCCGCCGTCCCCGCCGTTCCCGCCGTCGAGAGGCCGCGCGGCCGGTCCCTGCGGTGGGCGCCCGGCGCGGTGGCCGCCGGCGTCGTGCTGCTGCTCGTCGCCGTCGCGGCTGTCGCGCCGAGGCTCATCACCGGCGCCGACCCCCTGGCGGCGGACCCGTTCCACGCGCTGGAGCCGCCGGGCGGGGCGCACTGGTTCGGCACCGACCAGCTCGGGCGCGACGTCTTCACCCGGGTCGTGCACGGCGCCCGCTACTCGCTGAGCATCGGCCTCGTGTCGACGCTGCTGTCGGTGCTCGCCGGCGGGATCGCCGGGCTGCTCGCCGGGCTGGCGCCGCGCGCCGTCGACGAGGTGCTCAGCCGCGCGCTGGACGTGCTGTCCGCGTTTCCGGAGGTGCTGCTCGCGCTGCTGTTCATCGCGTTCACCGAGCCGGGCACCCCGAGCCTGGTCATGGCCATCGCCCTGGCGTTCGCGCCACGGTACGGCCGTATCGTCCGCGCCCAGACGCTGCTGGTCCGGCGGTCGGGCTACGTGGAGCAGGCCGTCACGTTCGGCCTGTCCCGGGCCCGTCTCGTGTGGCGGCACGTGCTGCCCAACGCCCTCGGGCCGCTGCCGGTCATCGCCACCATCGGGCTGGGCACCGCGATCGTCAACGCGTCCGCGCTGTCGTTCCTCGGCATGGGCCCGCAACCACCGTCCCCGGAGTGGGGCGCGATGCTCGCCGAGAGCCGCAACTACCTGCGCGTCGCGTGGTGGGCGGCGATCCTGCCCGGCGCGACCCTCACGATCACCGTCATCTCGCTCACCGCCGTGGGCCGCCGGCTCCAGCGCCGCTTCGAAGGGAGGCGCTGACATGGCGCCGCTGGTCACCGTCGCCGATCTGCGGGTCACGTTTCCCGGGCACGGCGCGGGGCCCGTGCCCGCCGTGCGCGGCGTCAGCTTCACCGTCGAGCGTGGCGAGTGTGTCGCGATCGTCGGTGAGAGCGGCTCCGGCAAGAGTGTCACCGCGCGCAGCCTCGTCGGGCTCGCCGGGCCCGGCGCCGAGGTGCGGGCGTCCACATTGGACGTCGGAGGGAGCGACACGACCCGGTTCACCGACCGGGACTGGCGCCGGCTGCGCGGCCGGGTCGCCGGGCTCGTGCTGCAGGACGCGCTCGTCTCGCTCGACCCGCTCAACACCGTCGGCCAGGAGATCGGCGAGGTGCTGCGCACCCACGGCGTCGGCACCGCCGCCACCCGTGACGCGCGGATCACCGCGCTGCTCGACGCGGTGCACGTGCCGGAGCCCGCGGTCCGCGCGAAGCAGTACCCGCACCAGCTGTCCGGCGGGCTGCGCCAGCGCGCGCTGATCGCCTCGGCGATCGCCGCCGACCCGCCGCTGCTCATCGCCGACGAGCCGACCACGGCGCTGGACGTCACCGTGCAGGCGCAGCTGCTGCGGCTGCTCGCGGAGCGCCGCGCGGCCGGCTCGACGCTGCTGCTCGTCAGCCACGACCTCGCCGTCGTCGCCGGCATCGCCGACCGGGTCCTCGTCATGCACGACGGCGTCATCGTCGAGCAGGGCCCGACCGGGCGGATCCTGACCGCACCCGAGCACGACTACACCCGCATGCTCCTCGCCGCAGTGCCGACCGCCGCCTCGCGCGGGCACCGGCTGTCCTCGGCCGCCCGCGAGCCGCTGCCGCCGGCGGCGGTCGAGCCGGACCGGGTCGTGCTGCGCGCCGAAGGGCTGCACAAGCACTACGGCGCCCGGCACGCCGTCGACGACGTCAGCTTCACGCTCGCCCGCGGCGAGATCCTCGGCGTCGTCGGCGAGTCCGGCTCCGGCAAGACCACCGTGGCGCGGATCGCGCTCGGGCTCCTGGAGCCCGACGGCGGCACCGTGCACCTGGGCGACCGGCCCTGGACGGGGGTGCCCGAGCGGCGGCGCCGGCCCGACCGCCGCCGGCTGCAGGTCGTGTCGCAGGACCCGCTCAGCTCGTTCGACCCGCGGTACACCGTGGAGAAACTCATCGCGGAGCCCCTCGGGCTGCGTGGCGTGGCCCGCCGGGACCGGGTCGTGGAGCTCCTGGAGCGGGTCGGCCTGAGCGCCGCGCACCTGGGCCGCCACCCGAGGGCCCTGTCCGGCGGGCAGCGGCAGCGGGTCGCGATCGCCCGCGCCGTCGGCCCCCGCCCCGACGTCCTCGTCTGCGACGAGCCCGTGTCGGCGCTCGACGTGTCGGTCCAGGCGCAGGTCCTCGACCTGCTCGCGGACCTGCGCGCCGCCGACGGCACGGCGCTGCTGTTCATCTCCCACGACCTCGGCGTCATCCACCACCTGGCCGACCGCGTGCTCGTCATGCACGACGGCCGCGTCGTCGAGCACGGCCCGGTCGAGGACGTCTTCACCCGGCCCGACCATGCCTACACCCGGACCCTGCTCGCCGCGCTGCCGGCGCTGGCCAGCTGACCGCTCTCCACCAGGGACAATCATGCATATTCTGGACAACCCGGCCTGGGCCGCGCTCACCGGCCCGCACGCCCGCTTCGCCGAGCGCAGCGGCGACGCCATCCGCTACCAGACCGACGTCACCCCCTTCATCACCGTCGCGCCCGGCTCAGGCCCGGACGTCTGGGACGACGTGGCCGCGCTCGCCGGCGCCGGCGAGGTCGTCACGATCACCGGCACGGCGCCGCCCCCGCCGGCGCACTGGGAGGTCGTCCTCGAGGCCGGCGGCGTGCAGCTGATCGACGTCGCCCTCGAGGCGCGGCCCGACCCCGAGTCCGCCGTCCTGACCGCCGCCGACGTGCCCGAGATCCTCGACCTCGTCGAACGGACCCAGCCGGGGCCGTTCCGGCAGCGCACGATCGAGCTCGGCACGTACCTCGGCATCCACCGCGACGGGAAGCTGGTCGCGCTCGCCGGGGAGCGCCTGCACCCGCCCGGCTGGACCGAGATCTCCGCCGTCTGCACCGACCCGGCGCACCGCGGGCAGGGCCTCGCGACCAGGCTCGTGCGGGCCGTCGCGCACGGCATCCGCGCCCGCGGCGAGCAGCCGTTCCTGCATGCCGCGGCGACGAACACCGACGCGATCCGCCTGTACGAGTCGATCGGCTTCCGGCTGCGCCGCCGCACCACGTTCCGGGCGGTGCGGGTCCCGTCGCTCGTGGGAGGGCCGGCCTGATGCTCTACGCCACCGAGGTCCAGGCGCCTTCGCTCGCTGCCCTGGAGCGGGCCGTGCTCGACGCAGAGCGGGCCGGCTACGCGTTCGTGACGTTCCCCGACGCGCCGCGGCGGGCCGGGGTCGAGGCCGGGGTCCTGGCCGCCTACCTGGCGCGGCGCACCACCCGGATCGGGCTCGCGCCGACGCTGCACGTCACCACCACCGAGCCGTTCCACCTCGCCACCCAGCTCGCCGGCCTCGACCACGCGTCGCTGGGGCGGGCCGGCTGGGTCGTCGGCGCCACCACGGCCGCCGGGGACCTCGCCACCGTCGGCCGCCTCCATGTCGACGCCGGCGAGGTCGCCGACGTGGTCGAGGTCGCCCGCCGGCTGTGGGACTCGTGGGAGGACGACGCGGTCATCCGGGACGTGCAGACCGGCCGGTTCCTCGACTCCCGCAAGGTCCACCACGTCGACTTCGAGGGCCCCGGGTTCTCCGTCGTCGGCCCGCTCATCACGCCCCGCCCGCCGCAGGGGCAGGTCGTCGTCATCGGCGCCGCTTCGCTCAAGGCGGAGCTCGATGTCGCGCTGGTGCAGGGTTCCGGCGTGGCCGAGATCGCCGAGCGCGCCGTCGCGGCCCGCGCGACCGGGGTGCCGCTGGTCTTCGCCGACGTGCCCGCCTCGTTCGACGCCACCCGGTTGGAGAGTGTGGTCGACGGGGTGCACTTCCACGGCGGTACACCACCCGCCATCGCCGCAGGTACGCACGGCGCGACCCTGCGGGAGACGCTCGGCCTCCCCCGCCCCACGAACCGCTACGCCGTCGCGAGGAGCGTCGCATGACCCAGTTGCATCTCGGCGTGTTCTTCACCGGCGTCGGGCCCAACCTGCTGTGGACCGAGCCGGACTTCGCCGAGCACACCCACATCGACACGTTCGTCGACGTCGTGCGGACCCTGGAGCGCGGCCTGTTCGACGCGTTCTTCCTCGGCGAGGGCCTGCGGGTGCGGGAGAACCGCGGCACCGTGTACGACCTCGACGTCGCCGGGCGGCCCGACGCGATCACCCAGCTGGCCGCGCTGGCCGCGGAGACGACCCACATCGGGCTCGTCGCCACGCAGAACACCACCTACAACTACCCGGCGGACCTGGCCCGGCGCCTGGCCTCGCTCGACGCCGTGTCCGGCGGCCGGGCCGGCTGGAACATCGTCACCACCGACAACGCGTGGACCGGCGCGAACTTCCGGCGCGGCGGCTGGCTGCCGCACGAGCGCCGCTACGAGCGGGCGACCGAGTTCGTCGAGACCGCGAAGGCGTTGTGGCGCAACGAGCACGTCGTCCGTGACGCCGACCTCGTCACGCTCGACGCGACCGGCGCGGTCCCGCCGAGCCCGCAGGGGCGGCCGGTGCTCTTCCAGGCCGGCGACTCCGACGGCGGCCGCGAGCTCGCCGCCCGCCACGCCGACGTGGTCTTCTCCGCCAACACCGACTACGACAAGGCCGCCGCCTACGCCGCGGACCTGCGGGCGCGGCTCGCCCGGCACGGCCGGTCCGCGGACTCCCTGCGGATCCTGCCCGGCGCGTCGGTCGTGCTCGGCGACACCGCCGGCGAGGCGCGGGAGCGGGCCCACTGGATCACCCGGGAACAGACCACCGGGCCGCGCGCGATCGCGTTCCTGGAGCAGTACTGGGGCAAGGACCTCTCCGGCTACGACCCCGACGGTCCGCTGCCGGACATCGACCCGGCCGACGGCGAGCTGGACCCGTCGCGCGGCACGATCCCGATCGAGCTGCGCACCGGCAAGCTGCAACGGGTCGCCGGGTGGCGGGCCCTCGCGGCGGAGCGCGGGCTGTCGATCCGGGACCTGGTGATCGAGGTGACGCCGCGGCACAACACGTTCGTCGGCACGCCCGGGCAGGTCGCCGACGAGTGGGCCCGCTACGTGCGGGACCGGGTCGTCGACGGGTTCAACCTGCTGCCGCAGCTGCTGCCCGGCACCGTCGAGGACATCGTGGACCGGCTGGTGCCGCAGCTGCAGGAGCGCGGCGTCTACCGCACCGCGTACGAGGGCACCACGCTGCGTTCCCACCTGGGGCTGCCGCCGGCATGACGGCTTGCGGTGCCGCCGCCGGTGTGACCGCCCTGTGGGGATGTACCCTCACGGACAGTGCAGGGCGAGCAGGCGGGAGCACAGGTGGCCGCAGCAGCGAAGGACACCGGCGGCGAGGCGGCCGGGCAGGCGCGGGTCACGATCCGCCAGGTCGCCGTCCACGCCGGGGTGTCCGAGGCGGCCGTGTCCTACGCGCTCAACAACCGGCCCGGCGTCTCGGAGCAGACCCGGGCGCGGGTGCTCGCCGCCGCCCGGGACCTCGGCTGGGCACCCAACATCGCCGCCCGCTCGCTGGGCACCGCCCGCGCCAACGCGGTCGGGCTGGTCCTCGTCCGGCCGCCGCGGGTGATGATCGTCGACTCCTGGTTCACGCAGATGCTCAGCGGCGTCGAGGCCGAGCTCAACCGCAACGACATCGCGCTGGTGCTGCACCTCGTCGACCGGATCGAGGACACCATCGAGGTGTACCGCAAGTGGTGGGCGGGCCGGCACGTCGACGGCGTCATCCTGACCGACCTGCGCAAGGACGACCCACGGCTCGACGCGCTCGTCGAGATCGGCCTGCCCGCCGCGGTGATCGGCGGCAAGCCCGGGCTCGACGGGTGCAGCACCGTCGACGCCGACACGGCCGGCACCGCCCGCGCCATCGTCGGCTACCTGCGGGCCCTCGGGCACCGCACGATCGCCCGCGTCGCCGGCACCGAGGAGCTCTTCCACACCGGCCAGCGCGACGCCGCGTACCTGGCGGCGCTCACCGACTCCGGGCTCGACACCGACCGGTACCGGGTCGTCTACACCAACTACAGCGCCGTCGACGGCATGCGGGCGATGCGCGAGCTGATGAGCGGCGCGGAGCCGCCGACCGCCGTCGTGTTCGACAACGACGTGATGGCCGCCGCGTCGCTGAAGGTGGCGCACGAGATGGGCCTGTCCGTGCCGGAGGACGTTTCGGTCGTCGCCTGGGACGACTCCGACCTGTGCCAGATCACCGTCCCGGCGATCACCGCCGTGCAGCAGACCCCGGCGGAGCAGGCGGAGCTCGCCGCCCGCGCCCTGCTCACGACCATCAACGGCGGCGGCATCAGCCACGTCACGCTGCCCCCGGGCACCCTCACCGCCCGCCAGTCGACCCGGCCGCTGCGCCCCGGCCGCACCGCCTGACCGTTCGCAACCGGTTCAGCGCGCTACTGTTGACACTCCTTACACCACCAACTTAAGGTCATGCTTCGCGTACTTATCCGGTTCAGTCCGGCAGTGACCACGGGAGCACACCACATGCTTGTCCTGCGTCCCCTCCACTCGGGATGGACCCTGCGCGCACCCTCCATCGACGGCCCCGTGCCGGCGACCGTGCCGGGCTGCGTGCACACGGACCTGCTCGCCGCCGGGCTGATCCCCGACCCGTACCTGGACGCGAACGAGCTGGACCTGGCATGGATCGGCCGGTCGTCGTGGGTGTACTCGACGTCGTTCGACACCGCCACAGAGGCCGACCAGGCCGACCGGGTCGACCTGGTCGCCGACGGCCTGGACACGGTGGCGACGGTGACGCTCAACGGGGTGCGGCTGGGCCGGACGGCGAACATGCACCGCGGCTACCGGTTCGACGTGCGCTCGCTGCTGCGACCCGTCGGCAACGTGCTCGAGGTGCACTTCGACTCGGCGTACGAGTACGCGCTGGGCGTCCGGGACGCGCTCGGAGCCCGCCCCAACGCGTATGACGAGCCGTTCCAGTACATCCGCAAGATGGCCTCGAACTTCGGCTGGGACTGGGGTCCGACCCTCGTCACCGCCGGCATCTGGCGGCCGATCGGACTCTCGTCGTGGTCGGTGGCGCGCCTGGACTCGGTGCGGCCGGTCGTGAGCGTTGACGGTGCCGACGGCATCGTGGACGTGCACGTGACCGTCGAACGCGCCGCCGACGACCCGCTGACCGTGACCGCCTCGGTCGCCGGCGTCACGGCGTCGGCGGAGGTCCCGGCCGGGGCCACCGAGGCGTCGGTGCGGGTGCGGGTGCCGGACGTGCGGCTGTGGTGGCCCCGCGGCTACGGTGACCCCGCGCGGTACGACCTGTCGGTGACCCTGTCCGCCGGCCCGGATCCGCTCGACGCGTGGCAGCGCCGCATCGGCTTCCGCACGGTGGAGCTGGACACCGCCGCCGACGCCGACGGGACGGCGTTCACCCTGGTCGTCAACGGGGTGCCGGTGTTCGTGCGGGGCGTGAACTGGATTCCCGACGACGCGTTCGTCACCCGCGTCGACCGGGCCCGCTACGAGGCACGGTTCACCCAGGCCGTCGACGCCGGGGTGAACTACCTGCGGGTGTGGGGCGGCGGCCGGTACGAGAGCGAGGACTTCTACGACCTCGCCGACTCCCTCGGGCTGCTCGTCGGGCAGGACTTCCTGTTCGCGTGCGCCGCCTACCCCGAGGAGGAGCCCCTTGCGTCGGAGGTCGCCGCGGAGGCACGCGAGCAGGTGGTCCGCCTGATGCCGCACCCGAGCCTGGTCATGTGGGTCGGCAACAACGAGAACATCTGGGGCTGGCACGACTGGGACTGGCAGGCCGCCCTCGACGGTCGCACCTGGGGCGAGGGCTACTACCTGGATGTACTGCCGGGGATCGTCCACTCGCTGGACCCCTCCCGCCCGTACTGGCCGGGCAGCCCCTACTCCGGGACCCCGGACGTGCACCCGAACGACCCCGCGCACGGCACCACCCACATCTGGGACGTGTGGAACACCCACGACTACCAGCACTACGGCACCTACCGCCCCCGCTTCCTGGCCGAGTTCGGCTTCCAGGCGCCACCCTCGTTCGCCACGCTGCGCCGCGCCGTCTCCGACGACCCGCTGACCCCGGCCTCACCGGGCGTCCTGCACCACCAGAAGGCCGCCGACGGCAACGGCAAGCTCGCCCGCGGCCTCACCGGCCACTTCCCCGCACCCGCCGACTTCGACGACTGGCACTGGGCGACGCAGCTCAACCAGGCCCGCGCCATCACGTTCGGGATCGAACACTTCCGCTCGCTGCGCCCCCTGTGCATGGGCACGATCCTGTGGCAGCTCAACGACAACTGGCCCGTCACGTCGTGGTCCGCCGTGGACGGCGACGGCCGCCGCAAGCCGCTCTGGTTCGCATTGCGGCGGGTGTACGCCGACCGCCTCCTCACCTTCCAGCCGCGCGACGGCGCACCGGCGCTGGTCGCCGTCAACGACTCGGCGCTGCCCTGGCAGGCCCAGCTGGACGTGCAGCGGGTCTCCTTCACCGGCGACATCAGGGCGAAGACCACGGTCACGCTCGACGTGCCGGCGTTCGGGTCGGTGACCCTGCCGCTGCCCGCGGACGTGGTCACGCCGGACTCGCCGTCGGCGGAGCTCATCACCGCCGACCGCGCGGTGTGGTTCTTCGCCGAGGACGTCGACCTGGCCTACCCGGCCGCCTCGGTCGACGTGACCGTCCGGCCGTTCGACGGCGGCGCCGACGTGGAGATCACCGCCCGCACGCTCGTGCGCGACCTGACCCTGTTCGCCGACCGTCTCTCCCCCTCTGCGACGGTCGACGACCAGCTCGTGACGCTGCTGCCGGGCGCCTCGGTGACCCTGCGCGTCACCGGCTCCGACCTGCCCGCACCGGACTCCCCCGCCTGGCGCACCGCACCCGTCCTGCGCACCGCGAACGACCTCGTCACGGCGTGAGCGATGCGAGGCGTGCCGCGAGGAAGGCGCGCTCCACGTCGTTGCCGGTCAGGGCCAGGGCTTCCGCGTACGCCTCGGCGGCCTCGGGCAGGCGGCCGAGCCGCCGGAGGAAGTCGGCGCGGGCCGCGCTGAGGTAGGCGTACGTCGACAGCGACGGCGAGTCGAGCAGCGGGGCGAGCGCGGACAGCCCCGCCGCGGGACCGTCGCGCAGGCCGACGGCGACCGCGCGGTTCAGCGCGACGACCGGCGACGGCCAGAGGCGCAGGAGGACGTCGTACAGCGCGACGATCTCCTGCCAGTCGGTCGCCTCCCACGAGGGCGCCTCGGCGTGGACGGCGGCGATCGCGGCCTCGACGGCATAGCGGGTCGGGGGGCTGCGGCGCAGCGCGAAGGTCAGCAGGTCGGTGCCCTCGCGGATCTGGCGGGCGTCCCAGCGGGTGCGGTCCTGCTCGGACAGCAGGAGCAGCCGGCCGCCGGCGTCGCGGGTGGCGCGGCGGGCGTCGATCAGCAGCATCAGCGCCAGCAGGGCGGCGACCGAGGCGTCGCCCGGCACCAGCAGCCGCAGCACCCGGGCCAGGCCGATCGCGGCGTCGACCAGGTCCTGCCGGACCAGCTGCTCGCCGACGGGCGCGGTGTGGCCGGTGGTGAAGACGAGGTGGACGACCTCGAGCACGGCACCGACCCGCACTGGCAGCTCGTCCGGCGACGGCACCCGGAACGGGATGCGGGCCGCGCTGATCTTCCGCTTGGCGCGGGTCACCCGGGCGGCCATCGTCGCCTCCGGCACGAGGAACGCCCGCGCCACCTCCGCGGTCGTCAGCCCGCAGACGAGCCGCAGCGTCAGCGCGACCTGCGCCTCCCGCGACAGGGCCGGGTGGCAGCAGGTGAAGATGAGCTCGAGCCGGCCGTCGGGCGCGGGCTCCCCGGCCTCGGGCACCGGCACCAGCAGTGGCAGCGCGCGGCGCAGGGCGGACTCGCGGCGCAGCGCGTCGAGGGCGCGGTTGCGGGCGACGGTCGTGAGCCACGCGCCGGGACGGGCCGGGACGCCGTCGGCGGGCCAGGAGCGCAGGGCCTGCGCGTACGCCTCCTGGACGCACTCCTCGGCGAGGTCGAGGTCGCGGGTGACCCGCACCGTCGCGGCGAGCACGCGGGCCCACTCGCGACGGTGCGCCTCCGCGACTGCGTCGCACGACGGCGCCTCCGCTTCGCTCCAGCACCGCCGCACGCCGGCCCTGCAATGCTGGTGAGCAGCCTCTCCGCTGCGCTCCGGGCCGCTCACCCGTGATCCACGATCGGCCGGATCTCGACGCCGCCGTGGCCGGACGCGAGCTCCGGCAGCAGCGCCGCCAGGGAGATCGCCGCGTCGAGGTCGGCGGCCTCGATGACGTAGAAGCCGCCGAGGGCCTCCTTCGCCTCCAGGAACGGCCCGTCGGTCGTCAGCAGCCCCTCGCCGTCGTTGCCGCGCAGCGTCGTCGCCGTCGAGGACGACTCCAGCTCGTGCCCGGCGAGGACGCGGGCACCGCCGGTGGCGGCGAACGCCCGGTGCCCTTCGTCCTTGGCCCGCAGCTCCTGCGGGGTCTCGGCGTCCCAGCGCTGCTCGTCGCCGTAGATGAGAATCAGGTACTTCGCCACGTGCTGTCCCTTCCAAGCGGCCGTTTACCTGTACGACGATGCGGGCGGCACCGAAATCGACAGGCGGCCCCAGGGAATTTCAGCGGCGTCCCGCCCGACGCACACATCCTGGTCGCCGGCGGTCAACGCAGTGGACCTTGCGCCGGTACAGTGCGCGCGTGTCCTTCCAACGCTACCTGTGGACGCTGGTCGCCGTCGCGGTCATCGCGGCCTACGGCATCGCGTCCGGCCGTGAGTCCGACGCGTCCGACGCGCCGTCGGCTACCACGCTCGCCGCGTTCCTCGGCTGCCCGCCGGCGGAGCCGAAGCACGCCACCGGGACGCGGGAGACCGTCGCCTGCAAGGAGGGCGGCTTCGACGTCACGGTGGTGACGTTCGACGACAACGCGCAGCGCGACGCCTGGGTCGAGTCGGAGCGGTTGACCGTGATCGCCAGCGGCTTCGCGGGCCTGCCCGCGGCGCTGGTCGCCGGTGACCGCTGGGCGGTCACGACCGGCGACGTGCCCGCGGCCGACCGGCTCCACGCGGTGGCGGGCGGGTGGCGGGTATGACGCAGGACGTCGCGGCGGTCCGGCCGCCGTTCCGGCTCGCCGCGGGCGGCGCAGGCGCGCGGGTCGAGTGGGCCACGTGGGGCCTGCTCGCCGTGGCGGGGGTCTTCGCCGCCGTGGCCGCGGACGACCTGGCGTACGTGCTGCGGGTCCGCGCCGCGCTGCCGTCGCCCGACCTGCACGTCCTGGTGGCCGGTCAGGGGCTCGGCACGGCCCAGATGGTGCTGTTCTTCGTCCTGCTCGCCGCCGTCGCCGGCTGGTACCTGCTGAGCGCCGCCGCCGTGCGAGGGCTCGGCGAGGAGCCCGCCACGGTCCTGCGCACCACCGCGCTGACGGTGTTCCAGGTCGGCGCCGCGGCCACCCTCGTGGCCGGGGCGACGCTGCCCCACGCGGATCTGCTGGCCGCGCACGGCTTCGAGGTGCGCCTGCGGTGGATGATCCCGATCCTGGCGGCCCGGCTGGCGCTGGTCGTGCTGCTCGGCGTCGCCGTGTTCGGGGTCCGCCGCCGGGTGTACGCCGCGCTGCTGCGCTCGCGGCTGGCGCCGCGGCGGAGCCGGTCGCAGGAGCAGGCGAGCCTGCTCGAGCTGTCGAAGCGCGCCGTCCCCGTCGTGCCGCCGCTGCCGGTCGCGGGCGACGCGTGGTGGTCGGAGGTGGCCGGCCGGGCGGCCGCGGCGGGCACCGCGCTGCCGCTGCTGGAGCGGTCCGGCGGGGAGCGCCGCTGGCACCGGGTCGGGCCCGGCGAGGAACTGACGGCGCTGCGCGAGTCGCTGCCGCCGGGCGCCACCCTCACCCTCTTCGCCACCGAGCCGGCGGACCCGGACGCCACCGGCGCCGGCACCGACGACTTCGACGATCCTGACGCCCTGACCGCGGTGGTCCGTTAAGTTCCTGCTCCTGTACCCAGCTCTTGCGTCCGGGCGCGCGGGGCGTCAGCCGCGGAGGCGGGCGGCCAGCTTCGCGTACCACGGGCTCAGGTCGTGCTCGATCGCCGTCCACTCCTGTTCGGGCGGCGCGACCCGCGGCTCCTGGACGGCCCACGACCGGACCATCCGCCGGCGCAGCCCGGTCGGCGGATGTGAGTCCAGCAGCGCCGCCTGGTGCCTGAGGGTGAGCGTCCGCTCGGCGTCCAGGGTCGCCGCGCCGCGCAGCCAGCCGGCGGCGGACCGCCAGGCGTGGGGGTCGGCGTGGCGGCGGTGACCGGCCGACATCGCCGCCGGCAGGCCGCCGGCGACGACCAGGCCGTCGAACAGGCCCTCCATGGCCGCGGAGCCGGCGACCCGGGTGGCGATCTGGTCGGCGAGGTACTCGGCGCGCTGGCTGTCCCGGCCGGACAGGACCAGCAGCGCCGTGGACAGCAGCCACAGCACCGGGCTCACGACGACCACCAGCGGCAGCATCCAGATGCCCATCCGGAGCGTGGAACCGAGCATGTCGAGCAGGTTCCGCAGGACCCCGATGGCGGTGCGGACGACGACGCCGCGGCGGGGGTCGTGGTTCACGAAGTGCCCGAGCTCGTGCGCGAGCAGCCCGATCCGCTCCTGCGGCTCGAGGGACGCCCACAGCGGCAGCCCATGGACAGCGTCCGGCGCCGGCGGAGTCCGCGCACGGTGACGTACGCGTTGATGTCGTGGTCCAGTCGCACCTCGTGCGGCATCGGCGCGCCGGCCGCCGCGGCGACCCGGTCGAGGAGGGTGAACAGCGCCGGCGCCGCGGCCCGGTCGACGATCCACGGCTGCCAGTGCCGGTCGCGGCGGTGCGGCCAGGCCGCGGAGATCACGCCGATGAGCAGGACCGGGCCGATGACGTGACCGGACGGGGTGCCGCTGAGCGTCAGGTGGACGCCGGTGCCGAGCGGCAGCGGCGGGACCAGCGCGAGCGGGGTGGCGAGCAGGAGCATCGCGGCCCGGGCCACCGGGTTGCCGCGCCCGGCGACGTCGTGTCCGGCGAGGGAGTCGTACAGGCGCCGGTTGAGCCGGAACGCCAGCCAGTGGTCGGCCCGGTCGCCGGCCCGCAGCCCTCACGTCCGCGGCGCCTTCCGGAGGTCAGGTCTCGGCGGTTTCCAGGGGGTCGGCGAGGAGGCGCTCGAAGGCGAGCTCGGCCGCGCCGACCAGCGGGGCGTCGTCCCCGAGCAGCGGCGTCCGCAGCCGTACGTGCTCCCGGCAGGCCGGCAGCGACATCGTCGAGAGGCGGCTCCGGACGTGGGCGGCGCCCGTCAGGTACAGCTCCCGCAGCGCGCCGCCGAAGACGACCGCCGTCGGGTTGAAGACGTTGACCAGGTTGGCGACCCCGAAGCCGAGCCAGTCCGCGGCCTGGCGCACCGCGGCGCGCGCGGGCGGGTCGCCGCGCCGGGCCGCCTCGACGGCCGCGAGGACGCCGGCGCGGTCCAGCGGCACGTGCTGGGCGATCTCGGTCTCCCAGCAGCCCCGCGAGCCGCAGCCGCAGTCGCGGCCCTGCGGGTTGACGACCATGTGCCCGACCTCGCCGCCGTGACCGCCATGGCCGGTGACGCGCCGCCCGCCGGCGATGATCCCGGCGCTGATGCCGGCGTCGCCGTGCAGGTAGACGACGTTGTCGAGGCCGACAGCGGCGCCCCGGGTGTGCTCGGCGAGCGCGGCGAGGTCGGCCACGTTGCCGACGAGCGGCTCCCTGTCCAGACCCAGCTCCGACCACCCGTCGAGGTCGGACCCGAGCCGCGCCCCGGCGGGCAGCATGCGGACGGTGCCGTCGGCGTGGCGCATCATGCGGGACACGGCGATGCCGCTGCCGACGAAGACGGCGCCGCCGGGCCCTGACGCCGACACCGTGCGCTGCATGTCGCGGACGAACCCGGCGAGCGTCGCGACGGTGTCGCGGACCGCCGTGCCGTGCGGGCGGGGCAGCTCGCGGCTGTCGAGGACCTTGCCGCCGAGCCCGACCCGCGCCGCGCGCAGCCGGTCGACCTCGATGCTCATCGCGTAGCCGTACACCCACGACGACCTCGGCCGCACGACCAGCGACGGCCGACCGGCCCGGCCGGTCTCCTGCGGCACGCCCTCGTCGATGAGCCCGGCGCCGGCGAGGTCCGCGGTGAGGGCGCCGATGGTACTGCGGTTGAGACCGAGCTGGTTGGTCAGCTCGGCGCGGGACGTGTCGCCGCTGACGTGCACGTATCGCAGCAGCGCGCCCAGGTTCTGGCGGCGGACCGAGTCCTGGGTCGGGGTGCTCCGCTGGGGGCTCGTGGACACGGATCGCTCCTTCGCTCCCTAGAGCGGCCGTGGGCCCCCGGAACCGTGTTCCGGGGGCCCACGACGGTGAGTTGCCTCGTACTACCTGATCGCTGTGTTAGCGGATCGCTCGAGTTACTTGGTGAGCGGGGACAGCTTCGGGTCGTTGGCGTACGCCTCGGCGGCGTTGGCCTTGGTCACGATCACCGGCGGGAGCAGGTAGGACGGGACGACCTTGACGCCGTTGTTGTAGGACTTGGTGTCGTTGATGGTCGGCTCGTTACCGGCCTGCAGCGCCTTCACCATGTTGATGGTCTCGGCGACCAGCTTGCGGGTGTCCTTGTTGATCGTGGAGTACTGCTCGCCAGCCATGATCGACTTGACCGACTCGACCTCGGAGTCCTGGCCGGTGACGACCGGGATCGGCTTGTTGGCGGCCTTCACCGAGGTGATGATCGCGCGGGCCAGGGTGTCGTTCGGGGAGAGCACGCCGTCGAGGGTCTTGCCGGCGGTGTAGGTCGAGGTCAGCAGGGAGTCCATGCGCTGCTGCGCACCCTCGGCCTTCCAGCCCTGGATCGCGGTCTGCTTGACGTCCTTCTGGCCGGAGCCGACGATGACGTCACCCTTGTCGATGAGCGGCTTGAGCACGTCCATCGCGCCGTTGAAGAACACACCGGCGTTGTTGTCGTCCGGCGAGCCGGAGAACAGCTCGACGGTCCACGGGCCGGTCGCCTTCTTGGCCTTCATGCCGTCCAGCAGGGCCTGGCCCTGGAGCTGGCCGACCTTGAAGTTGTCGAACGCGATGTAGTAGTCCAGGTCCGGCGTCTGGGTGATGAGGCGGTCGTACGCGACGACCTTGATGCCGGCGTCGTGGGCGGCCTTGACCTGGGTCGACAGCTGCGCGGCGTCGGTCGCGCCGATGACGATGACCTTCGCGCCCTTGGTGACCATGGCGGAGATCTGCGCCTGCTGGTCCGCGACCGTGGTCGAGGCACCGGCGTACTGCACGTCGGACTTGAAGCCGGCGTCCTTGAGGCCGTTGGTGAACAGGTCACCGGCGAGCACCCAGTTCTCCGACGTCTTCGACGGCAGCGCGACACCGATCAGCGAGTCGGCGGCGAAGCCCTTGGCGGCGGCACCGCTCGGGCTGCTGCTGCCCTCGCGCTCCGAGTCGCCACAGGCGGCGGTGCCGAGTGCGAGCAGAGCGACCGCGCTGACGGCGAGGCTCCTGGTGAGGAACTTGCGCATGTTTCGGATTGCCTTTCTTCGGATGGGAGGTGCGGGTGTTGGGGCGGGACAGGGCGTCAGCCGGCCACCGGGGTCTTGGCGGCCTCTTGTCCGGTTCCGGATGGTGCGGACGGACCTCCGGTTGACTCCCGGCGGAAGGGTTTGCTCAACGATCCGATGATCGAGAAGCGACCCTGGCTCTTGTTGTAGACGTCGAACGCGACGGCGGCGAGCAGGAACAGACCCTTGATGATCTGGGTCTTGTCGGCGCCGGTGCCGAGCAGCTGGAGGCCGTTGGTGAGGAAGGCCATGACCAGACCGCCGACGATCGAACCGCTGATGGTGCCGAGGCCGCCGGAGACCGCCGCGCCGCCGATGAAGACGGCCGCGATGGCGTCCAGCTCCCAGCTGAGGCCGTCCTGCGGGCCGGAGGCGCCGGAACGGGCCACGAAGATCATGCCGGCCAGTGCGGCGAGGACCGACATGTTGAACATGACAAAGAAGTTGACCCGCTTGAGCTTCACGCCCGACAGCTCCGCGGCGCGGGAGTTGCCGCCCACCGCGTAGATGTAGCGGCCGCCGGCCGTGTTGCGGGTGTAGAAGGAGTACCAGAGGATCAGGACCGCCAGGATGATGCCGGAGATCGGGAAGCTGGTGCCCACCCGGCCGCCGGCGAAGCGCAGCGTGGCGAAGATGATCACGCCGAGCATGACCGCCAGGCGGATGGCCGACACCCAGATCGGGGTCGGGTCCGCGTTCATCGCGAAGCGCACCTGCCGGGCCCGGTACTCCCGGTAGACCACGGCGAGGCAGGCGGCCAGGCCGAGCAGCAATGTCAGGTTGTTGTACCCGGTGTCGGGCCCGACCTCGGGCAGGTAGCCCGCGCCGATCTCCTTGAAGGCCGCCGGCACCGGCACCGAGTCGGCGTTGCCGATGTACTGGTTGCCGCCGCGGAACAGCAGCATGCCGGCGAGCGTGACGATGAAGGCCGGCACGCCGATGTAGGCGACCCAGAAGCCGTGCCACGCCCCGACGATCGCGCCGACGCCGAGGCCGAAGAGGATCGCCGCCCACCAGGGCAGGTCCCACTCCTTCATGACCTTCGCCACGATGATGCCGACGAAGGCGGCGACCGATCCGACGGACAGGTCGATGTGACCGGCCACGATGACCATCAGCATGCCGATGGCCAGGATCAGGATGTACGAGCCCTGGAGGACGACGTTGATCAGGTTGCCGGACGTGAGGGTCAGGCCGTCGGTCTTGAACTGGAAGAACAGGATGGTCGCCAGG
Organism: Dactylosporangium sp. NPDC006015; assembly: GCF_040614215.1. Classification (NCBI taxonomy): domain Bacteria; kingdom Bacillati; phylum Actinomycetota; class Actinomycetes; order Micromonosporales; family Micromonosporaceae; genus Dactylosporangium; species Dactylosporangium sp. NPDC006015. The sequence continues at coordinate 23,058 of NZ_JBEXUD010000019.1, read as the reverse complement.
AGCGCGAAGATCATCCCGAACTGCCGGGCGTTGGAGGTCGAGCCTCCGAAGAGGTTCTTCTGCAGGTCTTTGAATCGGCTCATGACGTCGGCATCTTCTTCATGGTCGGCGCGGTCTTCGCGGAGGTCATCTGCTTCATGAGGAGTTCCGGGTTGGCGTCGCGGCGTTCGATGTTGCCGGTGATGGTGCCCTCGAACACGGTGTAGATGCGGTCGCACAGGCCGATCAGCTCGGGCAGCTCGGACGAGATGACGATGACGCCCTTACCCTGGTCGGCGAGCTGCTGGATGATCCCGTAGATCTCGTACTTGGCGCCCACGTCGATGCCGCGGGTCGGCTCGTCGAGGATCAGCAGGTCCGGGTCGGTGAACATCCACTTCGCCAGGACGACCTTCTGCTGGTTGCCGCCGGAGAGCTTGGTGACGCCCTCGTCGACCGTCGGGGTCTTGACCCGCAGGCTCTTGCGGTAGGCCTCGGCGGCGGAGTGCTCCTTGATCGGGTCGAGCACGCCGTTGCGGGAGATCTTCGACAACTTGGCCGCGACCATCGACGTCTTGATGTCGTCGAGGAGGTTGAGCCCGACCGCCTTGCGGTCCTCGCTGACATACGCAAGGCCCGCCTTGATGGCCTCGGAGACCGACTTGAGCTCGATCTCCTTGCCGTCCTTGAAGATGTGCCCCGACAGCCAGGTCCCATAGGACCGGCCGAAGATGCTCATCGCGAGCTCCGTGCGGCCGGCACCCATCAGGCCGGCGAAGCCGACGATCTCGCCGCGCCGGACGTTGAAGGCCGAGTTCTTGCACACGAGGCGCTCGGCGGAGATCGGGTGCCGGACCGTCCAGTCGCGGACCTCGAAGAACACCTCGCCGATCTTCGGCGTGTGGTCGGGGAAGCGGCTGTTGAGGTCGCGGCCCACCATGCCCCGCACGATCCGGTCCTCGTTGACCCCGTCGCCCTTGACGTCGAGGCTCTCGATGGTCTTGCCGTCGCGCAGGATCGTGATGGTGTCGGCGATCGCCTCGATCTCGTTGAGCTTGTGCGAGATCATGATCGAGGTGATGCCCCGCTCCTTGAACCCTGTGAGCAGGTCCAGCAGGTGCTGGGAGTCGTTCTGGTTGAGCGCGGCGGTCGGCTCGTCGAGGATCAGCAGCCGCACCTCCTTGGCGAACGCCTTCGCGATCTCCACGAGCTGCTGCTTGCCGACGCCGATGTCCTTGATGAGGGTGTCGGGGTCTTCCTTGAGGCCGACCAGCGCCATCAGCTCGTAGGCCTTCTTGTTGGCGGCCTGCCAGTCGATCGCACCGAACTTCTTCGGCTCGTTGCCCAGGAACAGGTTCTCGGTGATCGACATGCCCGGGACGAGGGCGAGCTCCTGGTGGATGATCACGATGCCGGCGTGCTCGCTGGACCGGATGTCCGGGAAGCGGACCTGGTTGCCCTGGTAGAAGATGTCGCCGTCGTAGGACCCATACGGGTAGACGCCGCTGAGCACCTTCATCAGAGTGGACTTGCCGGCACCGTTCTCGCCGCAGATGGCGTGGATCTCGCCGGACCGGACCACCAGGTTGACGTCCGACAACGCCTTGACGCCGGGGAACTCCTTGGTGATCGACCGCATCTCCAGCAAGACCGGAGCGCTGCTCGTCATGTTGCCTCCGGGGGAACGCCAGTTGGCACATTTGTTGTGGCGACCAACTTATTTCAGATCGCAGACTTTGCAAAGCCGCCAGCTGGACTGGTTGGTAACAATCCGGTAATGACGCTGCCTCGCGAGGCACGGTCTCGTGTCTGGGCGGTGAGCTGCGTGTGTCCGAGCGTAAATCAAATTGTTTTACAAAGTCAACGTCCTGGGAGAGGATGTGATGAGCAACGGGTGCGAAGGCGGTAACGGGTGCGACAGGTAGGGACCAACCTCCCTAAAGTAGGGCAATACAACCGAGCTGTGGTGCTGGATCAGATTCAGTTAGCCGACGGCGTCAGCCGTGTGGAGATCGCGCAGCACACCGGCCTGACCCCGCAGACCGTCTCCGGCATCGTCCGCCGGCTGATCGACGAGGGCATCGTCCACGAGGACGGCGCCCGCAGCTCCAGCGGTGGCAAGCCCCGCACCGTCCTGCGCATCAACGCCGACGCCGGCCGCGCCGTCGGCCTGCACTTCGACCCGGTCGAGCTCGCCGCGGTCGTCGTCGACCTCCTCGGCCGCCCCCTGGTCACCGCCCGCCGCCCCACCCCGCGCCCCGCCGACCCGGCCGTGGTGACCGCCGCGATGGCCGAGCTCGTCGACGAGGTCCTGCGGGAGGCCGGCGTCGAGCGCGACCGGGTCCTCGGCCTCGGCCTCGCCGCCCCCGGCCCCATCGACCAGCACGTCGGAATGGTCATCTCACCGCCGCAGCTGGCCAACTGGACCCGCGTGCCCATCAAGGAGATGCTCGCGACCGCCACCGGCCTCGACGTCACGCTCGACAACGACGCGACCGCCGCCGCCGTCGGCGAGCGCTGGGCCGGCGCGGGCCGCGGCGTCGCCAACTTCGCCTACTTCCACCTCGGCACCGGCGTCGGCGGCGGCCTCGTCCTCGGCCACCAGGTCTTCCGCGGCGGTTCGATGAACGCCGCCGAGTTCGGCCACACGACCGTCGCCGACGACGGGCCCGGCTGTTACTGCGGTAACCGCGGCTGCCTGGAGAGCCTGGTCAACCCGCCCGCGATCGTCGCCGCCGCCCACCGCCTCCTCGCCGCTTCCCCGGCCGCCGTTTCGTCGTCCGCGACCGCCCCGGTTGCCGGGTCATCGCTCGCTGCCGATCCGGTCGCCAAGGCGTCGCTCACTGCCGCTTCGGTTGGCAGGGCGTCGCCCGTTGCCGCTGCGGTGGTTGAGCCGCCGCCGGTTGCCGGGGCGCCTGAGTCGGCGCTCGCCGCCGCGTTCCGTGCCGACCCGTCCACCGTCGATCATCCGGCGATCTGCCTCGCCGCCGCCGCGGGCGACCCCCTGGCCGTCTCCGTCATCGACGCCGCCGCCGAGCACCTCGCCACCGTCGTCGTCAACGTCGTCAACATCATCGACGTCGACCTGGTCATCCTCGGCGGTCACGGCATCCGCCACGTCGAGGACCGCTTCCGCGACGCCGTCGTCCGCGCCCTCGCCACCCGTCCCCTGGCCCGTCACATCCGCGTCGTCGACGTCGCGCTGTCCCCCCTCGGCGTCGACTCCGCCGTCGTGGGCGGTGCGGCGCTGGTCCTGCACGCGACCTTCTCCCCGCAGGTCTCCGCCCTGCTTTCGGAGTGACCATGGGCTGGTTCGACCTGCGCACCCTGCCCGCGTACGCGTGGGTCTTCGACCTCGTCTCCGCCGACCCCGCCGTCAGGGCCGCCGCGGTGGAACGCCATGTCGCGCTGCTCTGGCGGCGCTACGAGTCCCACCCGACCGGCACCCTCGCCGACCCGGTCGCCGCGTACGCCGCGTACCCGACCGACCTGACCGCCGGCGAGCTGCGCGCGCTCGAGCCGTACGCGCTGCTGTTCGTACAGTGGCGGCGGCAGTTCCCGGCCGAGTGGCGCCGGGTGGTGCCCCGCTTGCCGCGCGGCAGCTGGCCCGACGACGCGTTCATCCGCCACGGCGTGTCCGAGCGGGCCCGGGCCGTGCTGGAGGATCTGGTGCTCGACGCCGTCCACGCCGGCACCGGTTCGCGCCAACCCAGATCCGGACGCCATCCCGTCAGGCTGGCTCGGTTCCTCGACGGCCCGTCGCTGCGGGACCGGCTGCGGATCGGGGCCGGCTCGCCCGACCAGGCCGTCCGGCTCCGCGCCGGCTATCTGCTGTGGCTGATCGACCACCCCCGCGAGAGCCTGACGACCCGCTCGTGGCGCCGCTGGCGCCGCACGCACGGCGTGCCGATCACCCACCCACGGCCCGCCGCCGACCTCGCCGCGCTGCCGCCGGCCGTCGCTGCGGCGGAGCTCGCCGGCCTGGGCACGGCACGGCTGACCGCGGTGTTCGAGGCCCTCGAACCGGCCCCGGCCGCTCGGATCGTCGCGGCCTTGCTGTCCGCCCCTCCCCCGGCGCCGGCGGAGGCCGATGCTGCCGTGCCGGATGTCGCCGCGCTGGCCGGTGCGGTCGCCGCCATGGATCCGCGGTCGGCGGCCTGGATGTTCAACGCGATGCCGGAGCCGCTTGCCGCCCGCCTGCTCGCCGCCATGCCACCCGCGGCGGCCGCCGCCAGGTTCCCCCGCCCGAAACGGACGGAAATCCTGCTGCTGATGGATTTCGGGGACGCCGTGGCGCGGCTCGCGGCGATGACACCCCTGCGGGCCGCCCAGCAATTGCGGTGGCGACCGCCTGACGTCACCGCCCGGTTCCTGACCGCGCTGGCTCCGGACGCCGCGGCGCTGGTGCTCGCGGCCCTGCCCAACGGATGGCCGGACGACGACCTCGTTACCGTTCTCCCCGCCGGCTACGTCGCCGATCTGCTGACCCGGATGCCACCACGTGACCGGGAGCGCATCCGGTGGGTCGTCGAGACGCAGCAGTTCCGTACCGCCGCCGCCGATGCCATCGCGTCGGAGGCGGCGGCTCCCTCGGTCGCGGCTTCCGAGGCTGCGGCTTCTGCGGCCGATGCGTCGGGTCAGGCCGGTGCGGAAGCGCGGAACGTGTTGCGGTAGGCCATGGGCGGGACGCCGATGGCGCCGGCGAGGTGCTGGCGCATGGAGGCGGCGGTGCCGAAGCCCGACTCCGCGGCGACCCGGTCGACCGGCAGGTCGGTCGTCTCCAGCAGGCGCCTGGCGTGCTCCACCCGCTGGCGGGTCAGCCACTGCCCCGACGTCATGCCGACCTCCTCGCGGAACCGGCGGGAGAACGTCCGCACGCTCATCCTCGCGTGCGCCGCCAGCTCGGCCAGGGAGATCGGGCGGTCGAGGCGGCCGAGGGCCCACTGCCGGGTCGCCGCCGTCGTCGCCGTGGACGGAGCCGGGACCGGCCGGTCGATGTACTGCGCCTGCCCGCCCTCCCGCCACGGTGGCACGACGCAGAGCCGGGCGACCCGGTTGGCGACCGCGCTGCCGTGGTCCCGCCGGATCAGGTGCAGGCACACGTCGATCCCCGAGGCGGCACCGGCCGCCGTCAACACGTCGCCGTCGTCGATGAACAGTACAGACGCGTCGACGTCGATCTGAGGGAACGTGCGCTGGAAGTGCTCGGCGTCGTTCCAGTGCGTGGTGGCCCGGCGGCCGTCGAGCAGCCCCGCCGCGGCCAGCACATAGGAGGCGGTGCAGATCGACACGATCCTCGTCCCGGGACGCCGCCGTCGCAGCGCCGCGGCCAGTGGAGCGGGCAGCCAGTCGCGGGGCCCGTCGGGCGCGCACACGAACGGCGGCACGACCAGCGTGTCGGCGGTGTCGATCGCGGACGCGTCGTGCTGGACGGCGACGTCGAAGTCGTAGCCCGTGCGGACCGGGGCGCCGTCGAGGCTGCACGTCACCACCTCGTACAGCAGCGGCCCGGCGGTGCCGAAGATCCTGCTCGGAATGCTCAGCTCGAACGGATACACCCCGTCCAGGGCAAGGACGACGACCCGATGCACGGTGGCTGCCATGGCCAGATCTTTGCACATACTGGCAATGTGGCCACTCGAAAGCGGCACCCGTCACGGCGACGCTGAACGCACACACGTCGTTCGAACAGATGGGAAGCAACAAGATGCGCGCGATCGGTCAAGACGGGTTCGGCGGTCCCGAGGTGCTGCGGGTCGTGGAGGTGGACCGCCCCCAGCCGGGGATCTCGGAGGTCCTCGTCCGCGTCCACGCGACCGCGGTGAACCCCACCGACCTGTGGCACCGCACGACCGGCGGCCTGCTCGGCACCACGGTCCGGCTCGGCTGGGACGTGTCCGGCGTCGTCGAGGAGACCGGCCTCGGCGTGACCTGGCTGCGCCCGGGCGACGAGGTGTTCGGCATGCCACGCCTGCCGGAGGCGGCGGGCACGTACGCGGACTTCGTGACATCACCGGCACGGCACCTGGCCCGCAAGCCGGCCCGACTGTCCCATGTGGAGGCCGCGGGCCTCGGCCTGGCCGGCCTGACCGCGTGGCAGGCGGTCGTCGACACCGCAGACATCCAGCCGGGCCAACGGGTCCTGATCCACGCGGCCGCCGGCGGCGTCGGCCACCTCGCGGTGCAGATCGCGAAGTCCCGCGGAGCGCACGTCATCGGCACCGCCAGCCCCGCCAAGCACGACCTGCTCCGCGACCTCGGCGCGGACGAGGTGATCGACTACACCGCGGTCAAGTTCGAGGACGCCGCCACCGACCTGGACGCCGTGATCGACCCGATCGGCGGCGAGTACGGCCCCCGCTCCCTCAGCACCCTGCGCCCCGGCGGCATCCTGGTGTCCCTCGCCTCGCCCGCCGAGGCGTACCTGGCGGACGAGGCCCGGCAGCAGGGCCGCCGGGCCGGATTCCTGCTCGTGCAGCCCGACCACGCTGGGCTGCGGTCACTCGCGGACCTGGTCGACAAGGGCGAGCTGCGGGTCGTGGTCGACACCGTCCTGCCGCTGGAGGAGGTCGCACGCGCCCACGAACTCGTCGCGACCGGCCGCTCAGCCGGAAAGGTCGTCCTCACCGTCGCCCACTGAGCCGCCGCCTGTTAGCTGCTGACGGTGGCTTGACCGGCCGACAGTCTGCCTCGCCGCTGGCCGGCTGCGCACGCCCTTCCTGGACCGGGCCGTGTTCAAGTCGCCGTCGGCCCGCGAATCCACATCGCCGGCCAACCCGTCGTGGGCCCGCAAAGCCACCGTCGGCGGCTAACCCCGTCGGCGGCGGCTGACCCGTCGTCGGTCGCTTCCTGGTTCATGAACAACCCCCTATTGGCTGGAGGCCCATAGGACGATGGCGCCGGGGTGCGTGGTCTGACGGGGTTCCACGAACTCCGTGGTCGGGTGTAGTGAGAGACAGTGATCCGCCCAGGTGAAGACGCCGCGGACCGGGCGGCAGCCGGAGGCACCCTCGGTGTTACCGATCATCGGCCAGCCCTGGTCACGCAGGGCTGCTGCGGTGAGGGTCATGACCTCCGGGTTCGGCGCGCCGTGGCGGCTCCATACCTCGTACAGGCGCAGGCACGGGACGTGGACGCCGAGGCAGCTGGGGGCGAGCTGGTGGACGTTCAGCTCGTCGGGCAGCGACAAGAAGTCGGCGTCGCGGACCCCCGTCCTCGGTGGGCCGCCTGACGGATTGAGCGGGATGACGAAGAACGAGAGCTGATAGCAGCAGGTGAGGAATACCGCCGCGGTCGCGAGCATCGGGATCGCCAGCAGGCGCCACCAGCCGGGGACCCGCATGCGCATGCCGGGGAGCATCGCACAACATCGAGCACCACATGCGGCGGCGAAGATGTCTCCGGGGCTTGGCGACACCTCACCTGGCGAGGTGTCGCCAAGCCCCGGAGACGAGCGAGACAGCCCTTAAGCCGTCGCTGCCTAACCGTCGCTGGGTTAGCCGTCGCTGGCTAAGGCGTCGGCGGCCAGCTAACCGGCAGGCTCGTCGTCGGCAGGCGGACTGCCGGCGCCGACCCCGTCGCTGACTGCGTCGCGCGTCAGGCCGCGCGCCCGCTACGTCGCCCGCGCCTGCTACGTCGCCCGCGCCCGTTGGGTCGTCCTCGCTGGCGGCGGTTCCTGAACCACTCCCGAGCCGCGGACTCGTCGGCCGGCGACTCGTTGAGGAGACCGATGCCCGTGACGTGTTCCGACCCTCACACGGTAACACCGGCCACCAAATCGTAGTTTCGGCGCGGAGCGGGCTCACTACGCATCGTAGTACGTGGTCGTGGTGTTGGCGAATCGTAGGTCAGCAGCCCTTGATGCGGGAGGCGCAGCGGTCGGCGGCGGCGTTTGCGAGGGTTGTGACCATGCCGGCGGGGGTGGTGCCGACGGTCATGTCGTTGAGCCACAGCACGAACTCGCCGCGGCGGACGGCGACGATGTCGGCGGTGACCGCGATGCCGAAGTCGGTGTCGCCGGTCATGCGTACCCCGAAGGCGCTCTGGCCGAGTGTCGGCGGCACCTCGGTGGGCGCGAGCGTGAAGCGGACCGTGATCCCGGCGAGCTCCTGGCTGAACGACTTGCACGTGGTGACCGCGGCGGCGAGCCGGTCCATCGCCGTCGCGGCGCCGCCGGTCGGGAAGTGCACGAGCGCGTGCGTCAGGTACGGGCCGACGGCGCCCTTGCTGTACGTGACGGCGGCGGCCGTCGTGCCGTCGCCGGTCACCGGGTCCAGCGAGGGGCAGCCGGGAAAGTTGCCGCCGAGCGTGACCGCGCCGTTGTCGTTGGTGGCCGCGGCGATCGGCACGAACCCGTCGGGCAGGTCCGCCGCGGTCAGCAGCGCGGGCCGAAGATCCTCCGAAGCGGCAGCCGAAGCCGAAACTGAAGGAGACGAAGCCGAAGGAGACGAAGGCGAAGGAGACGAAGGCGCCGAACCCGACGAAGGCGAAACCGCCGGAGGCACAGCCGGAGACGGGGAAGCCGCAGGGGGAACAGGAACGAGTGCGGTGGCGGGCGCGGAGAGTGCCGGGGCACCGGTCACCGCGAGGGCGGCCAGAGCGCCCACCAGCCTGTGAACCATCCTCATCAACCCGACGCTACGGACGCCAAACCGCATATATGCGGTTTTACCCGATATTTACGCCACTAGGGCCGAGCAACAACGACCTCACGCCCCGAGCTGGCCGAACGTCGTGTCCGCCTCGTCGTCGATCAGGAACCCGGGCCCCAGACGCCTGGCGACCGCACGTGCGTCCACCGACATCCACCGCTGCATGCTCACATGCGCCGGGTCCGCGATGTGGTACCGGCAGCTGCCGCCCCACCAGCCCGGCTCATACGACACGACGTCGACGAGCCGCCCCGAGAACGGGAACCTCGCCCGCACCTGCTGCGGGATCGTGCAGCCGTAGTCCTCGAAGTACGGCTGCACGGTCAGCATCGCCAGCAGCCGCCCGCCGTCCTCCCGCCAGGCCCGTAACCGTCCGGTGTGCTGGTGCGTGCCGTTCTGCCGGGTCTGCTCCCGATAGTTCCAGAACGCTTCATCGTGTACGAGTTGCGACGCCGCCATGCGTGCATTGTGTCGATGTGACATCTGTCTATCGCCCGTCGTTGGACACCGTTGGACAACTCGCTGCGCGGCGGCCGCCGGGTGCTAGCGTCCGCACGATGACGACGCCACCGTACGCCGGCACGCCCGCGGTCAGCTTCACCAGCGGCGGCGAGCGCCTCGCCGGCGTCCTGCACCTGCCCGCCGGGGACGGTCCGCACCCGGTCGTCGTGCTCCTGCACGGCTTCCCGGGCAACGAGCGCAACTTCGACCTCGCGCAGGCGCTGCGCCGGGCGGGCTACGCGGCGCTCGTCTTCCACTACCGCGGCTCGTGGGGCATGGGCGGCGACTACTCGTGGCGGCACGTCCTGGAGGACTCCGCCGCGGTCGTGGCCGCCGTCCGCGAGGAGGCGTTCGCGGCCACGCACCGCCTGGATCCGTCGCGGGTCGCGGTCGCCGGCCACAGCCTCGGCGGGTTCGCGGCGCTGATGACCGCCGCCGCCGACCCCGCCGTCCGCGCGACCGTGTCCGTCGCCGGGTTCGACGTCGGCACCGCGGCGCAGCTGTGCGCGGATCCGGTGGTGCGGGCCGAGTGCGTGGAGGCGCTCGGCAGCGACCTGCTTCCGCTGCGCGGCACCAGCGGCGAGGCCCTCGTGCGCGAGATGACCGCCGCCGGTCCCGCCTGGCGCCTGGCCGGCCTCGCCCCCGCGTTCGAGGGCCGCCCGGTCCTGCTGATCGGCACCGGCCGCGACCCCGTCACCCCGCACGAGGTGCACCATGTGCCGCTGGTTCGCGCGTACGAGCAGCGGCCGCACATCCTCCTCGAGCACACGCTCTTCCCGACCGACCACGCGCTCTCCGACCACCGCCTGGAGCTCGCCGGCACCGTCACCGCCTTCCTCGACCGCCACCTCGCCCCGCCGGCCCGATGACAGTCGTTGCGCGAACGCCGTCAGCAAGGCCAGCCGCGTGGCGTGAAGCCGTCGCGACGCCGGTCGCGTGGCGTGAAAGGCCGTCAGCAAGACCGGTCGCGTGGCGTGAAGCTATGAGCGGGGCCGGTCGACGGTGAGGACGAGCTTGCCGGTGGTGCGGCGGGCGAGCAGGTCCTCGTGGGCGCGGCGGGCGTCCTGCAGCGGGTACGCGGGCCCCACCTGCGGCCGCAGGACCCCGGACGCGGTCAGGCCCAGCAGCTGCCCGAGGGGCCCGGCGAACGCGTCCGGGCGGGTGAGGACGGGGCGCAGCCAGAAGCCCGCGACGGCGACGCTGCGGTCGGCGAGGAGCGAAGGGTCGACGGGCGGGCGGCCGAGGCGGGACGAGTCGCCGTAGGTGACCAGCCGGCCGAGCGGCGCGAGGACCTCCAGCGCGGCCGTGAACGCGGGCCCGCCGGTCGACTCCAGCACGACGTCGACCGGTGCGCCGCCGTTGGCGGCCAGGACTCGGGCCGGGTAGCCGCCGGGGTCGCTGTCGACGGCCGTGTCGGCGCCGAGGGACACGGCGAGGTCGCGCTTCGCGGGGCTGGACGCGGCGGCGATGATCCGGCCCGCGCCGAGGTGCCGGGCCAGCTGCACCGCGAGGGTGCCGACGCCGCCGGCGGCGGCGTTGACGACGACCGTCTCGCCGGGGCGCAGGGCGGCGCTGCCGTGCAGCAGGTGCCACGCGGTGAGGCCCTGCACCAGCAGCGCGAGCGCGGCGCCGTCGGCGACGGCGTCCGGCACGTCCACGGCGTCCACAGTGGACACGACGGCGCGCTCCGCGTAGCCGCCGCCGGCGAAGGTGAGCGCCGCGACCCTCCTGCCGCCGGTGGTGCGCCCCACGACCTCGGTGCCGGGGATGAACGGCAGGGTCTGGCCGCCGCTGTACGTGCCGAGCGTGCGATACGTGTCGGCGTAGTTGACGCCGGCGGCGCTGACGTCGACGAGCAGCTGGCCGGGGCCGGGCTCCGGGTCGGGGACATCGGTGAGCGAGAGGACCTCGGGGCCGCCGAAGCGGTCGCAGCGGATGGCGCGCATGCGTCCAACCCTACGAGGCCGTGATCAGCTCCAGGACCCGCCGCCACGCGTCGGCGGCGGGCTCCGGGCGGTACGTGGGAGGACCGGGCAGCAGGAAGGCGTGCGGCGTGTCCGGGTAGACGACGACCTCGTGCCGCACGCCCGAGTCGCGCAGCGCGGCGGCGACGGTGGCGACGTCCCCGGGTGGCACGACGTGGTCGGCGCCGCCGACGAGGAACAGCAGGCGGCCCGTGATGGCGGGGGTCAGCGTCACCGTCGGCTCGGGGCGGCTCATCGGGATCTGGGTGCCGGTGAGCCAGCCCGGGTAGAGCACCGCGGCCGCCGCCAGCCCGAGCCGCGCGGCGGCGAGATAGGCGGCGTGCCCGCCGACGCTCAGCCCGACCATGCTGACGCCGGCGGGGTCGCCGCCGAGGACGTCGACCGCCGCCGCGACGTCGGCGACGACCTCGTCCCGGTCGAGGCCGTGCAGCAGCTCGAAGCCGCGGGCCCGCCCCTCGTCGTCCTGCGGGAGCTCGACGCCGGGTGCGCTGCGGTGGTACAGGTCGGGCACGGCGACCAGGCAGCCCTCGGCGGCGAGCCGGTCGGCGAACGCGCGGACCGCCGCGTCGATCCCGAAGAGCTGATGGCCGACGACGACCCGGTGCTGCGGACCGGTCGACGCCGGCCGGGCGATGTACACGCCGGCCACGCTAGCCATCGCCCATCCACAGCGACCAATAGCGAGGCCGATGCCGGCGATCAGTCCTCGGATGGCACCCGCGACGGGCGTCCGGCCGCGACGGGCGACGGGCCGGGCCCGTCCCGGCGGCGGTCTCGGCGGCGGTCTCGGCGGCGGTCTCGGTCGAGGGCGGCGAAGAGCAGGCCGAGCGCGGCGAGTCCCAGGCACAGCGCCGCACCGTGGGCCATCGCGGCGGTGTGACCGCCGGGCGCGGCCGCCGTCGCCAGGAAGATGCCGCTGACGGCCGCGATGCTGACGCTCGCGGCGAGCCGCTGCGACAGCTGCAGCAGCGCGGCGCTGAGCCCGTTGGCGCCCGGCGGCGCGTGGGACAGGGTCAGCGCCTGGTTCGGCGAGTTGACGAAGCCGCCCGCCGCCCCCGTCACGAACTGCCCCACCGCGAGGGCCCACACCACCTGCCCCTCCGGAAGGAGCTCGACCGAGGCGATCGAGGCCGCGATGCCGGCCACCGCGACGCCGAGCGCGACCGTGGTCCCCCGCCGCCGCAGCCCCGAGGCGAGCGCCGACGTCAGTGTGAAGCCGACCGCGCTCGGCAGTGCGATCGCCGCGGCGGCGAGCGGCTGGTGGTGCAGGCCGTCCTGCAGGTACAGCGACAGCACCAGGTTGAGGGCGAGGGTGGCGCCGAAGTAGCACATGGCCACGAGCACGCCGAGGACGTAGCCCCGGTTGCGGGTCAGCGCCGGCAGCAGGATCGCGGTGCGGCCGAGCGCGGTCCACCGGCGCTCCCACGCGAGGAACGCCACCAGCCCCGCGCCGGCGGCGAGCAGCCACCACGCGCCGCCGCCGGTGCCGGCGAGCGGCAGCAGCGCGGCGAGGGTGGTGCCGCCGAGCAGCAGCAGGCCGCCGAGGTCGAGGTCGCCGGTGTGGCCCGCGGGCCGGCCGGGGGGCAGGAAGCGCAGCGCGAGGGGGATCGTCACGACCGCGAACGGCAGGTTCGCCACCAGGACGAGCCGCCAGCCGGACCCGGGTCCGGCCGCCTGCAGCACCGCCCCGCCGAGCAGCGGCCCCAGCATGCCGGCGACCCCGCCGACGAAGGCGTAGGCCCCGAGCGCGCGGGCGCGGGCACGCCCGCGGAACAGGTCCTGGAACAGCCCGATGATCTGCGGGTTGACGGTGCCGGCGCCGAAGCCCTGCACGAGCCTGGCCGCGGCGACGACCCAGCCGTGCCGGGCGGTGGCGGCCGCGATCGCACCCGCGGCGAACACGGTGAGGCCGCCGACGAAGAGCAGCCGCCTGCCGTACAGGTCGCCGAGCCGCCCCGCGGGCACCAGCGCCAGCCCGAACGTCAGCGAGTACCCGGCGAGGATCCACTGCAGCGACGCGGTGCCGGCGTGCAGCGAGCCACGCAGCGCGGGCACGACCACGTTCAGCACCGACTGGTCCAGCAGCGTGGTGAACCCGGCGCCGAGGCAGACCGCGACGACCCACCGCGCCCTGACCCCTTCCACCGGGCGATCGTATACCTGCTTTTCCGATCGGAAATAGGGTTATGAACGTCACCCCGTAGAGTGCGCGGCGTGGAGCTGTGCGGCGTCCTGCTCGACCTCGACGGCACCCTGCTCGACCACGAGGCCGCCGTCGGCGCGGCCCTCCTGCGCTGGCTGCCCACGATCGGGGTCGAGCCGGACGCCGGCACCCGGACCCTGTGGGCGACGGTCCAGGAGCGGCACCTCGAGGCGTGGCGGGCCGGGCTGGTCACGTTCCAGCAGCAGCGCCGCGGCAGGCTCCGCGACTTCCTCGCCGCGCTCGGCACCCCCTGCGAGGACGACGGGCGGCTCGACACCCTCTTCTCCGGCTTTCTGCTGATGTACGAGCAGTCGTGGGCCGCCTACCCCGACGCCCGCCCGGCGCTGGCGGCGATCCGGCGGGCGGGACTGCACACGGCCGTCCTCACCAACGGCATCGAGGAGCAGCAGACCGCCAAGCTCGCCCGCATCGGCCTGCGCGACCTCGCCGGCCCCGTCTACACCGCCGAGACCCTCGGCCTGTTCAAGCCCGACCCCGCCGTCTTCACCGAGGCGTGCCGCCGCTGGGGCCTCGCCCCGGAGACCGTCGTGAGCGTCGGCGACCGCCACGACCTGGACGTCCTCCCGGCCCGCGCCGCCGGCCTGCACGCCGTCCACCTCGACCGCCCCGGCACCGCCCCACCCGGCGAGGCGCACCGGATCGGCTCACTGCGCGACCTGCCCGCCCTCCTGCTCCCCCACTGAGCCGCCGGAACCGCCGCACCGCCAAGCCGGAAGCGGCGGCCGTGAAGCCGGGCGGAGCGGGCGGCGTCAGGGGGTGCGGAAGCCGGCGCGGTACGAGTGCGGCGGGATGCCGACCTGGCGGCGGAAGTGCGGGCGCAGGGCGACGCCGTCGGTGAAGCCGCACGCGCGGGCGACCGCGTCGATGTCCAGGTCGGTGGTGGTCAGGACGTGCTGGGCGCGCAGGACACGCTGCTGGAGCAGCCAGCGCAGCGGGGACGAGCCGGTCTCCTCGCGGAAGCGGCGGTCGAACGTGCGGCGGCTCAGGTGGGCGGTGGCGGCGAGGCGGTCGACGTCCAGGGTCGGGTCGTCGAGGCGCTCCAGGGCGAAGCGCATCGCGTCGCCCACGGCGTCGCCGTCGCGCAGCCGCGGGACCGGGCGCTCGATGAACTGGGCCTGCCCGCCGGCCCGGTGCGGGGCGACGACGAGGGCGCGGGCGGCCGCGTTGGCGAGCGCCGGGCCGTGGTCGCGGCGCAGCAGGTGCAGGCAGGCGTCGAGGCCCGCGGCGCTGCCGGCGCTGGTGACGACCAGGCCCTCGTCGACATACAGCACGTCCTCGACGACGTCGACCGCGGGGAAGCGGGACGCGAACTCGGGCAGGTGCCGCCAGTGCGTCGTGGCGCGGCGGCCGTCGAGCAGGCCGGCCTCGGCGAGCACGAACGCGCCCAGGCACAGCCCGACCACGGTGGCGCCCTCGTCGTGCGCGCGGCGGAGCCGGTCGAGGATGCCGGGCGCGACCGGCGCGCCGCCGGGCACCCGCCAGCCGGGCACGACGACGACGCCGGCGGTGTCGAGGTCGTCGAGGTCGTGCGGGGCGGTGAGGGCGATGCCGGCCGTCGTCGTCAGCGGGCCGGGGTGCTCCCCCGCGGTCCGCACGTCGAAGGCGGCCGCGACGCCGAACACCCGGGGTGCCACGGCGACCTCCAGCATCGGCGCGCCGTCGCCGATGAGCACCCCGACCGTCGTCGCCGAGCGCGTCATGGCTTGATCGTATCGGAGGATGGCGTTCCAGCCACTGCCGGCGCGCGCCGGGACCGGCGAAGGTGAAGCCCATGACGATGCAGTTCCAGCGGTTCGGCGGCCCGACGGTGGTGTTCGGCGTCGGTGGCGTCACGTTCATCACCGACCCCACGTTCGACCCGCCCGGGCAGTACCCGCTCGGCAGCCGCGTGCTGACCAAGACCGAGCCCGCCACCGGCACCCCCGACGACGCCGGCGCCGTCGACGTCGTGCTGCTCTCGCACGACCAGCACCCTGACAACCTCGACACCCTCGGTCGTGCGTTCGCGGCGTCGGTACCGGTGGTGCTCAGCACCCCGGCGGCGGCCGCCCGCCTGGGCGGCCAGGTCACCGGCCTGGAGCCGTGGTCCCACACCGACCTGCCCCGGCCCGGCGGCGACGGCTACGTGCGGGTCACCGCCGTCCCCGCGCAGCACGGCCCCGATGGCACCGAACACCTCACCGGCCCGGTCACCGGGTTCGTCCTGCACGGCGACGGCCTGCCGACCGTCTACGTCAGCGGCGACAACGCGTCGCTGGACGTCGTCGCCGCCGTCGCGGAGCGCTTCCCGTCCGTCGACGTGGCGATCCTGTTCGGCGGCCGGGCCCGCACCGCGCTGCTCGGCGACGCCGACCTCACCCTCGGCGCGGCCGGGATGCTGGCGGCGGCCAGGCTCCTGGACGCGAAGACCGTGGTGCCGGTCCACGTCGACAGCTGGGCCCACTTCACCGAGGGCATCGCCGACGTCCGCGCCGCGTTCGAAACCGCGGGCAGCGCACACCTGCTGCGATAACCACGGGACCGCCACGGGACCGCGGGCGCCGCGCACCCGCCGCGGTAGCCGCGCGCCGGCCGGGGTAACCGGCAGGGGTGCTCATCGCCCACCTCAGCGACCTCCACCTCGGCGCGCAGCCGCCCGACCGGTTCGACCGCGTCATCGCGTACATCGGCAGCCTCCGCGAACCGGTGGACGCCGTGCTCGTCACCGGCGACGTCGCCGACCACGGACTCGACGCCGAATACGCCGCGTTCGGCCGGCTCCGGACGCTCGGTGTGCCCGTCCTCGCGGTGCCCGGCAACCACGACGACCCGGCCGCCTTCCGGACCGACCGCGCCGAGACTGTGGCGGGGGTGCTGTTCGCGCTGTGCGACTCGTCGGTGCCCGGGCACGCCGAGGGCTGGCTCGACGACGACACCCTCCGGTGGCTCGACGGCACCCTCGCGGCGGCGACGGGCACGCCCGCGCTCGTGTGCTGCCATCATCCGCCGGTACCGGTGGGCAAGCCCGCGGCGGACCAGGTCCGCCAGCTCGGCGCCGGGCGGCTCGCCGAGGTCCTCCGCCGCCACCCGGACGTGCTCGCCGTCCTGTGCGGGCATGTCCACAGCGCCGCCGTCGGCACGTTCGCGGGCGTGCCCGTGCTCGCCGCGCCGGGCGTCGAGTCGACGATGGTGCTGCCGTGGGAGCCCGAGGACCGGCCCGAGCCGCCGCCGGCGCTCGCGTTCCACCTCGTCGAGGACGGCCGGCTCACCACTCACTACCGGCTCTGCGTGCCCTGAGCCCTGACGGTCCGCGAATGCCGCGGACTGAGCCCCTGCGGTCCGCGAATGCCGCGGACTGAGCCCCTGCGGTCCGCGAATGCCGCGGCCCGGCCGGGCCGCCGCGTATGCTGCCGGACGGCACGAACTGAAGCGAGGTGCCCCGGGCGACCGGGGAGAATCGGGAAGCCGGTATGAATCCGGCACGGGCCCGCCGCGGTGATCGGGGAGCTGCCGTCCATGCGCACCAGCGGTGCGCGGTCACTGGCCTCAGGGCTGGGAAGGCGGACGGTGCAGGCGTTGATCCGAGAGTCCGAAGACCGGCCTCGCGGTCACCGGCCGTCCGTGACGGGCGGCCACGAGCAGCGGGAGCCTGCCCTGATGAGCACCGACCTGTACGACGTCGTGCACCGCCGCCGCGACGTGCGCGGCCAGTTCACCGGCGCGCCGATCCCCGCCGACGTCCTCGACCGCGTGCTGGGCGCCGCCCACGCCGCGCCGAGCGTCGGCCTGTCCCAGCCGTGGGACTTCGTCCTCGTCCGCGACCCCGCCCTGCGCGGCGCCTTCCACGACCACGTCCGCACCGAACGCGACACGTTCGCCGCGACGCTCGACGCCGACCGGGCCGCGGCCTTCGCCCGCATCAAGATCGACGGGGTGCTGGAGTCGACCCTGTCCGTGGTCGTCACGTACGACCCCGGGCGGGGCGGCCCGGCGGTCCTCGGCCGGCACGCGATCGCCGACGCCGGCCTCTACTCCGTCTGCCTCGCCATCCAGAACCTGTGGCTGGCCGCGACCGCGGAGGGGCTCGGCGTCGGCTGGGTGTCGTTCTACCGCGAGCCGTTCGTCCGTGAGCTGCTGGGCGTCCCGGCCGGCATCCGCCCGGTCGCCTGGCTGTGCCTGGGCCCGGTGACCCACCTGGAATCCGTCCCCGACCTGGAGCGGCACGGCTGGCGCCGCCGGGCCCCGCTCGCCGACGCCGTGCACCACGACCGCTGGTAGCCGGCGCCGCGCGGGGCGGGCACGGCGCCGGGCGGGACCGGAGCCGGGGCGGGGCTCAGAGCAGCGCGGCGAGCTGCTGGCAGGTCGGGCGGGCCTCCAGGTGCAGGCGGGCGACGTTGAGCCCGTCGCTGCCGAGCACCGCGAGCAGCGTGCTGCCGTCCACGGCGTACACGGTGAAGTAGCCGCCGTCGTTGCGCATGGTCGCGTCCCGGAACGGTGACTGCCCCAGCACCAGCGCCACCTGCCGGCCCAGGCCGAACGTCGTCGCCGCCAGCGCGGCCGCGTCGTGCGGCTCGGTGCCTCCGCCGGCGTCGTACGCGCCCAGGTCATAGGTGACCAGCAGGCCGTCGACGCCGGCGAGCACGCTGCCGCGGACCCCCGGCACGCGCAGGCGCAGGTCCGCCATCGCGGCGCGCACCGGGGACAGGGCGGCGTCGAGCGGCTCGGGCCGCGCGCCGAACTGCGGCGACTGCAGCTGACCGACGCCGCCCCCGGGCTCGAGGCCCTCCCTGCGCGGCAGGCCGTCCTCGTCGGGGGCGCCGCCGAAGAAGCCGGACGTCACAGTTCGAGGCCCTCCTCGATCGCGCGCAGCTGGTGGCGGGCCAGCGCGAGGTTGGCGCGCGCCTTCGCGAGCGCGACGTACAGGAACAGCCCGTGACCGTTGCGGGAGTGCAGCGGCCGGATGATGTGGTACTGGCTTTCGAGCGTGATGAGGATGTCCTCGATCGGCTCGCCGAGACCGAGCATCTCGATGGTGCGCAGCTTCGCCCGCACGACGTCGGTGTTGCCGGCCGCGGCCACCGTGATGTCGAAGTCGGCGCCGCCGCCGAGGGTGCCCAGCGTCATGCCGCTGGTGTAGTCGACGAGCGCGACCGCGAACGCCCCCTCGATGTTCATCGCGCTCTTCAGCGCGACATCCAGGTTGTTGCTCAAATCCGTGCCTCCTGAGCTGGTGCGGGTGCCGCGGCCAGCCTCGCACGAAGCGATCTTTCGCTGCACCCTTCGACGCAGCTTTTAGCCAGACGGCTCATAGCCGGCTGGCTTCTCAACCGATCCACCGGTCACTGCCGGTGAGCGCACGCAACTCATAAACAGTTTTGACGGCGCAGATCGTCGCCGTCTGTTCACCGGGGTGACCTTCGCCGGTCGCGTCCTCCTACCTTCTGCTCCAGCCCTCCGGGGTCGGCGTCAACCGGACCCGGCCACGGAGCTGGCATCCCTCGGAGGAGGTCTCACCGTGTTCCACCGAATTACGGCGGCCGGCGTCGCGCTCGTGGCGGGGCTGGCCGGTGCCTTCGCGGCGGCCGCGCCGGCGGCGGCCGTCGCGCAGGGCGCGATCCTGTACGCGGACAGTCCCGACGCGGTGGCAGGCCGCTACATCGTCACGCTGAAGGACGGCTCCACCGCGATCGCCACCCAGGCCCAGCGGCTCACCGGCAGGTTCGGCGGGCAGACCCGGCACGTGTTCGACAGCGTGCAGCGGGGCTTCTCGGCGAACATGTCCGTGCAGCAGGCGCAGCGGCTGGCCGCAGACCCGGCCGTCGCGTCGGTCGAGGCGGTCCAGCGCATCACCGTCCTCGACACCCAGAACAACCCGCCGAACTGGGGCGACGACCGCATCGACCAGCGGAGCCTGCCCCTGAACCAGGCGTTCACCTACCCGGCCGGCCCCGGGCAGGGCGTCACCGTGTACGTGCTGGACACCGGCCTCAACGCGAGCCACACCGAGTTCAGCGGCCGGGTGAAGCAGGGCACCGACATCGTCGACGGGGACAGCAACCCCGCCGACTGCCACGGCCACGGCACGCACGTCGCGGGCACCGCCGTCGGCACCACCTACGGCATCGCGAAGAAGGCGAACCTCGTCTCGGTCCGCGTCCTGAACTGCCAGGGCTCCGGCACCAACGACGACCTGATCGCGGGCATCAACTGGGTGCGCACCAACGCCCAGAAGCCGGCGGTCGCGAACTACTCGATCGGCTGCGGCAGCCGGTGCAGCAGCCAGGCCATGGACAGCGCCGTGTCGAGCCTGATCAGCTCGGGCGTCCAGTTCGTGCAGGCGGCCGGCAACAACGGCGACGACGCCTGCTACTACAGCCCGCAGGGGGTCGGCGCGGCGATCACCGTCGGCAACAGCAACAGCTCCGACGCCCGCAACAGCACCAGCAACTACGGCTCGTGCCTGGACCTGTTCGCGCCGGGGACGAGCATCGTGTCGGCGTCGTACTCCAGCAACACCGGCAGCGCGACGATGACGGGCACCTCGATGGCGTCGCCGCACGTGGCCGGCGCCGCCGCGCTGTACCTGGGCGCGAACCCGAACGCGACGCCGGCGCAGGTCCGCGACGCGCTCGTGAACAACGGCACCACCGGGAAGATCACCAGCGCCGGGAGCGGCTCGCCCAACGTGCTGCTGTACACGGCGTTCATCGGCGGCGGCACGCCGACCGACCCGGCCGTGACCAACCCGGGCAACAAGAGCTCCGTCGTCGGCCAGCAGGTCGACGTTCAGGTCCAGGGCAGCGGCGGCACCACGCCGTACACCTGGAGCGCGTCCGGCCTCCCGGCCGGGCTGTCCATCGGCGCGTCGACCGGTCGGATCACCGGCAGCGCGACGACGGCGGGCACCTCGAACGTCACGGTGACCCTGAAGGACGCGGCGAACAAGACCGCGTCGGCCCAGTTCACCTGGACGGTCACCACCGGTGGCGGCGGCTGCACACCCTCGCAGCCCGTCGGCAACGGTGGCTTCGAGAGCGGCACGTCGCCGTGGACCGCGACCGCGAACGTGATCGGCACGTGGTCGCAGTACCCGGCGCGCAGCGGCACCCGCAACGCGTGGCTCAACGGCGGCGGGCAGGTGCAGACCGACACGGTCTCGCAGCCCGTGGCGGTCCCGTCCGGCTGCACGACCGTGCAGCTGCGCTTCTGGATCCGCATCACCACCGCGGAGACCGAGAACCTGGTCTACGACAGGCTGACCGTCACCCTCGGCAGCACCACCGTGGCCACGTACACGAACCTGGACAAGACCAACGGGTACGTGGAGAAGGTCATCGACGCGAGCGCGTTCGCGGGGCAGACGGTCACGCTGAAGTTCAACGGCGTCGAGGACTGGTCGCTGCAGACCAGTTTCGTCCTCGACGACGTGTCGATCAGCGCCTCCTGATAGCCGGCCGGGCGCCCGCCGACATCGGGCGCCCGGTCACCGTCCGGGGGTGGGAGTGATCAACGAGGCTCACTCCCACTCCCATCGCATGCCGACGATGCCGGGGGGTACGTCGGACGCGACGACGTGGGCGCCGTGGGTCGAGCCGATCCACGTCTCCCACACGCCCTGGTCCGGCGCGTTGAGCGCGCGGCGTTCGAACCGCCGGCAGCGCGCCGGCACCGCGTCGTGGTCGAACTGCACCTGCAGCACGTACTCGGTGACCGGGGTCGAGAAGCCCCGGTAGTAGTTGTCGGTCGCGGAGAGCGAGTCGCTGCGGTACTGGTACTCCAGCACCACCGTCTCCCCCTGCGCCAGCATCCGGTCGAAGATGATCTCCGCTGCGACGAGCCCGCCGGCGTCGGACCGGACCCGGCCGATGCGGCAGTTGCGGATCGCGCTGATGGTCACCTTCGCGGCCGGGTCGTCGGTGAGGAAGACCGCGACGGTGCGGGAGACCCGGTCGATGTTGGCCCGCAGCACCTGCCGGCAGGTCAGGCCCAGCTCCTGCCGCTGGGCCCCGACGACGTACAGGTCGTGCAGACTCAGCCTGGTCAGCTCGTGGTACATCCACCGGTCGAGCTCGCCGACCATCTTCGCCACGCTGATGCCGTCGCTGAACAGCCGGTCGACGTCGATGGTGCCCGGCGGCTGGCTCAGCCAGCGCCCCCGCGGGCGGCGCGGCCCGAGCTGCACGATCAGCGACTCCTCGGGCAGCGCCAGGATCTGCTCGAGCAGCCGGACGGCCTTGAGCGACTCGGGCCGCTCGGGGCGGCTGCGCCCCCGCCGCCAGTAGCTCAGCGTGGTGATGCTGACGCTGACGCCCTTGCTGGCGAGCTGCTGCTGGATCTCGTCGAGGCGGATGCCACGGTCCTCGATGGCGAGGTGCAGCGCCGCGGAGAACGGGCCGGTGCGCAGCGCGTGCGCGAGGTCACGACCCGGGCCCTTCTCCATGCCCGGTGAGTATCTACCCCTTGAGCACTTTTTCCAATGCCGTCGCGACCGTGCGCGCCTCGGCCGCGGTCATCCTGCTGGTGAAGTGCGCCTCGATGCCGGCGAGGTAGGTCGGCGCGGCGGCCCGCAGCCTGGCCCGGCCCGCGGCCGTGATCCGCGCGAACGCCGAGCGCCCGTCGGCCGGGTTGGCGACCCGCTCGACGAGGCCGGCCCTGGTGAGCTCGTCGACGACGCGGCTGCTGCGGCTGCGGCTGACCACCGCCTTCGCGCCCAGCTCCCCCATCGTGAGCTGGCGGTCCTTCGCCGAGTTGAGCTCCAGCAGCACGTCATACCAGGTCAGCGGCAGGCCGTGGGCCGCCTGCAGCTCCTGGTCCAGCACCGGGACCAGCGCGGCGTGCACCCGCAGCAGGCCCGCCCAGGCGGCCGTGTTGTCCATCGTCACACCGTACCAACTCTTGTGCGTGCGCACGCAAGTGGCTAGCTTTGCGTTGTTAGGTGCGTGCGCACACACTTTCTTTCGGAGGTTCACGATGACCAAGCTGCTGCACATCTCGGCGTCCCCGCGCGGCACCCGCTCCGAGTCACTCGCGCTCGCGTCGCGTTTCCTGCAGGTGTACGGCGAGCAGCACCCCGACCATGAGATCGCCGAGTGGGACCTGTGGGACGGCACGCTGCCGGCGTTCGGACCGGCCGCCGCCGGCGCGAAGATGGACGTGTTCGCGGGGGTCGAGCCCACCGGCGAGGGCGCCGCCGCCTGGGCCGCCGCGCGCGCCGCGTTCGACCGCTTCGCCGCCGCCGACAAGCTGCTCTTCTCGGTCCCCATGTGGAACGCCGGGGTCCCGTACATCCTCAAGCAGTTCATCGACGTGGTCAGCCAGCCGGGCCTGGTCTTCGGCTTCGACCCCGCCGAGGGGTACAGCGGCCTGCTCACCGGCCGCAAGGCCGCGGTCGTCTACACCAGCGCCGTCTACGGCGAGGGCCGCGGCCCGGCCTTCGGCGCCGACTTCCAGCGACCGTTCTTCGAGGAGTGGCTGCGCTGGGCGGGCATCACCGACATCACGCCGGTCACCTTCCGCCCCAACCTCGCCACCGCCGACGCCGACGCCGGCCGCGCCCTGGCCACGGCCGACGCCGTCGAGGCCGCGAAGCGCTTCTGACCGGCGTGCGTGCGGCCCCGGGAACCGTCCCGGGGCCGCCACTTCACGGGCGCACGACCGTCACCGTCCGCGCGCGCCCGCGCCGTCCACGCAGAGGGGCGACCGGACGCTGCCCCGGCGGCGCGACGACCATGCCTGCCGG